>CASFML010000069.1 GCA_949295795.1 uncultured Gammaproteobacteria bacterium
ATATTTTTTTTATTTTTGCTATCAAGTGTGAGTAAGCCACGTTGTAGGGCTATGTAAGGGATTGCATTGACTAAATCACGTAATGTAATGGTAGGTTGTATTTCTCCAGTAAATTTAACTAATACTGATTCTGGCATGGTTAAAGGCATCACGCCCATAGCTGCTGCAAAAGCAACAACACCTGAACCCCCAGGAAAGCTAATACCTATAGGAAAACGTGTATGAGAATCACCTCCAGTTCCAACGGTATCCGGTAGAAGCATGCGATTAAGCCAAGAATGGATGATTCCATCGCCAGGTTTTAATACAACCCCTCCACGTGAAGAGAAAAAATCAGGTAAGCTATGTTGCGTTTCTATATCAACCGGTTTTGGATATGCTGAGGTATGACAAAAGCTTTGCATGATAAGATCTGCTGAAAACCCAAGGCAAGCAAGCTCTTTAAGCTCATCTCTTGTCATAGGCCCAGTTGTGTCTTGTGATCCAACGGTTGTCATTTTTGGTTCGCAATAAGTCCCAGGACTGATACCTTTAACTCCACAGGCTTTTCCAACCATTTTTTGAGCTAAAGTAAATCCCTTTTTATTTTCGGGTATAATTTCCGGACGGTTAAACTCTTTGGAAAAGGAGTAAGATAATGCTGCTCTTACATTATCAGTTAATGATCGGCCAATAATTAAAGGAATTCTTCCGCCTGCACGTACCGCATCCATAAGTGTTAAGTTCGGTGTGAAATGAGCAATTTCTTGACCTAGTTTGTTCTCAATTCGGCCCTCATAAGGGTAAATCTGGATAATATCCCCCATTGAAAATTGACTTACATCAACTTCGATAGGAAATGCACCAGAATCTTCAGCAGTTGTTCGAAATATTGGAGCGATTTTACTCCCCAAGATCACACCACCACGGTTCTTATTAGGAACAAAAGGAATCTTATCACCGATATGCCACAATAATGAATTGATAGCAGATTTTCGTGATGATCCCGTGCCCACAACATCGCCAATAAATGCAATGGGATGGCCTTTAGCTTTTAGCTCCTTAATAATTTGTAATGCATTTGGCATGCGGTTACGCAACATGACTAAGCTATGGAAAGGGATATCGGGACGACTCCAAGCTTCGGTTGCTGGAGAAAGATCATCGGTATTGATTTCTCCTGGTACCTTAAAAACCGATAAAGTAAGCTTATCAGGCAATTTTGGCTTAGATAGGAACCATTCAGCATTTGCCCAGGCTTCAACAACTTGACGAGCATAGAGATTGCCTTTCTTGGCTTTGGCTATGACATCATGGTAAGCATCAAACATTAATAATGTATGTGAGAGCTGTTTTGCAGCTATTTCAGCAATATCGTGTTGCCCATCAAGTAATTCAATAAGGATAGGTACATTATAACCACCCAGCATACTGCCTAAGAGTTCAATGGCGAGTTTGGGCGCTATAAAAGGGGTATTAACTTCGTTTTTAGCTATGGCTCCAAGAAAACCGGCTTTAACATAGGCGGCAGGATCGACTCCAGGAGCGACATTCTCAGTCAATAATTTGACGAGAAAAGGCACATCACAAGAAATAGCGGGATTTTTAATTAAATCAACACATGCTTTAACTTGGGTGGCGTCTAGCGGAAGAGGTGGAATATCTAGAACTAGCCGTTGCTGAATATGCTCTCGATAACTAGCTAAAAAATTGGATTGAGATGCAGACACAACGACCCCGCTTATTGTTTAATAATAGGATTATTATACGCTGTTAAATTATTAGAAGTAAGAGATTTGTCTCCAATCTTTCTATAAAAAACATGAAAACTAGCATTTTTAGCAGAATTTCACAGTTCAGACAAAGGATAAGAAATGCTGAATCCCGTTATGGAAGGAATCTCGGGTCAGTGCAATTAATTGCTATTAGTAAGGCTCAAAATCTAGAGTCAATAAAGTCAGCCATTGCGGCTGGACAGCGGGTTTTTGGTGAGAATTATGTTCAGGAAGTAGCAGAAAAAATTCGAGATCTTCAAGATCTTTCATTAGAATGGCATTTTGTAGGAAGAATTCAAACGAATAAAACAAAATTTATTGCAAATAATTTTTCTTGGGTGCACAGTCTTGCGGATATAAAATTAGCACTAAAATTGAATGAATATCGAAAAAAATCCGATTTAACTCCACTAAATGTTTGTATCCAAGTCAATTTGCAAAAAGAACTAAGTAAGCAAGGAATTTATTTAGAACATCTTGTCAGCTTAGCAAAAACAATTAATAAATTCTCTCATCTTCATTTACGGGGTTTAATGGCAATTCCCAAACTCGAGAATGAATTTTCTATTCAACGTGAAAATTTCAAGCAGTTAAATCTAATTTTACAAATATTGCAAGCCCAAGGCTTACAATTGGATACTTTATCAATGGGCATGTCTGAAGATTTTGAGGCAGCTATTGCGGAAGGTGCGACGTTAGAGTAGGTACAGCAATTTTTGGGAAAAGAGAACTATAAAAAATTTATGAAAAATAATTTTTTATATATTCTTCCAAGCGAGATAAATCGATTCTTTTTTGTTGCATTGTATCACGATCACGTAGAGTGACCGTACCATGATTTTCAGTATTTTCACTTTTTGCTATGGTATCAAAGTCAACCGTAATACAAAGAGGTGTGCCTATTTCATCATGACGTCGATAACTCTTTCCAATATTTCCAGTATCCTCGTAGGCAATTATGCCTATTCCTAAAGCGAGTATTGCATTCTTCAAATTTTTTGCTTTTTCTACTAGCAAACTATCGTTTCGCTTCAAAGGAATAATGGCTACCTTAACAGGTGCTAGATGAGGTTTTATTTTTAAAACGAGACGTTGCTTACCGTCCTTTAGTGTTTCTTCTTCATAGGCATCCGTGAGTATAGCTAGCACACCCCTATCTAAACCTGCTGATGGTTCAATCACATAAGGGATAAAATGTTCCCCAGGTGGATCCTGAATGGTTAGTTTTGCGATACTTTCTTTGTTAACTGTTACTTTAGCATCGATATTCAATTCATTTTGGCCTTGTGTATGTGAGCCTAAATCATAATCGGTACGATTAGAAATTCCTTCTAACTCTTCAAAGCCATGAGGAAAATTATAGAGTATATCGACAGTTGCTTTAGCATAATGTGCCAGTTCAGATGGATTTTGCGTTAACAATTTTAATCTTTTGGTGTCTAAACCTTGATTTTTCCACCAAGCTAAACGAGATTCAACCCAATATTTATGCCATTTTTCATCCTCGCCGGGTTTAACAAAGAATTCAATTTCAAGTTGTTCAAATTCTCTGACTCTAAAAATAAAATTACGTGGTGTTATTTCATTTCTAAATGCTTTCCCAATTTGTGCAACACCAAAAGGTAATTTAGGAGACATAGAGTCCAAAATATTTTTAAAATTAGTAAATATTCCCTGTGCAGTTTCAGGCCGTAGATAAGCAAATGCATCAGGATCTTCTACAGGTCCCAGAGTAGTTTTAAACATCATATTGAAACTTCTAGGCTCCGTAAGATCAGTTGAGCCACAGGCTTCACATTTACCATCAGTCAGATGATCAAAACGCCAACGTTTTTTACAATGTCGGCAATCAGCTAGTAAGTCAGCAAAGGTACTTTCATGACCGGAATAATAAAAAATTTTTTTGTGTGTTAAAATGGCAGAGTCTAATCCATAAATATCATCACGCTCGTAAACATTAGATTTCCACCAAGCAGCTTTCAAGTTATTTTTTAATTCTACGCCTAAAGGACCGTAATCATAGCTACCTTGTAGCCCCCCATAAATTTCAGCGCTAGGAAAGATAAACCCTCTGCGTTTGCATAAAGATACAATTTCTTCAAGAGTTGCTGCTACCATATTAGATTCCAAAGATTGATATAGAATAAATTCTCATTGAATACTCAGAATTATACAACAGGTTTTCATAAGACTTTATAAAATTTCTTGGATAACAATATAGGCTAATAAAGAGTATAAAACTAAGTTTTAACTATCACGCCCTGTACGTTTACGTTCATGTTCTTTCAAAAGTTTTTTACGTAAGCGTAAATAATGTGGTGTAACTTCTAATAATTCATCGTCGGCAATAAATTCTAGTGCTTGTTCTAAAGAGAATTTTATAGGAGGGGTCAAGATAATGTTTTCATCTGAACCTGAAGCACGGACATTGGTAAGTTGCTTTCCTTTCACGACATTGACAACCAGATCGTTATCGCGCGAATGAATACCTACGATCATTCCTTCATAAACGTCAGTTTGTGGGCCAATTAATAATTTTCCACGTTCTTGTAAATTAAATAAGGAAAATCCAGTTGCTTTGCCCACTTGATTTGAGATCATGACACCATTGGCCCGGTTTGCAATGGTACCTTTTTTAACTGGACCATAATGATCAAATACATGGTGCATTAGTCCCAAGCCTGAAGTCGCAGTTAAAAACTCTGTCCGAAAACCAATTAAAGCGCGAGTAGGGATTTTATAGTCTAGTCTAACACGCCCTTTACCATCCGATACCATATCTATTAGGTCGCCTCGTCGACTACCTAATTTTTCCATAATATTACCTTGGTGTTGTTCTTCTAGATCTACTGTTAAATTTTCATAAGGCTCTTTCAATTCACCATCAATTTCTTTTAAAATAACTTCTGGACGAGATACACCCAGTTCATAACCTTCGCGACGCATCGTTTCAATTAATATAGAAAGATGTAATTCCCCTCTTCCAGAGACGCGGAATCGATTAGGGTCTTCAGTGTCTTCAACTTTAAGGGCAACATTATGCAGTAGTTCTTTATCAAGACGTTCTCTAATTTGGCGACTGGTAACGAATTTTCCATCTTTACCTGCAAAAGGTGAATTATTAACCTGAAAGGTCATGCTCATCGTAGGTTCATCTACTATTAAAGCGGGTAAAGCTTCTACTGAACTAGGATCACACAAAGTATCAGAGATATTCAATTTATCGATACCTGTTATCGCTATGATATCTCCTGCTTCTGCTTGCTGGATTTCTATACGTTCTAAACCACGATAACCTAAAATTTGTAATATTCGAGCGGGTCGAGTTTTTCCTTCTCGGTCAATCAATACAATAGGCATATTAGGCTTTGCGCATCCTCGCTGAACACGACCAATACCAATGGTACCCACATAGCTAGAATAATCCAATGTGGTAATTTGCATCTGAAAAAAACCTTGAGGATCGACTGCGGGAGGAGCTACTTTATTAATGATAGTTTCAAATAAAGGAGTTAGATCCAAACTTGGATTTTCAAGGTCTAATGTTGCATAGCCTTGTAAAGCTGAAGCGTAGATTATAGGAAAATCTAATTGTTCTTCGGAAGCGCCTAAGCGGTCAAATAAATCAAAAACCTGATTAATAACCCAATCTGGTCTGGCACTGGGCCGGTCAATTTTATTAACAACAACGATGGGTTTTAAACCCTTTGCAAAGGCTTTTTGGGTGACAAATCGCGTTTGTGGCATTGGGCCATCTACAGCATCTACTAGTAATAAAACCGAATCAACCATAGACAAAATACGTTCAACCTCACCACCAAAATCCGCATGCCCTGGAGTATCAACAATATTAATACGATAACCTTGCCATTCAATAGAAGTATTTTTTGCGAGGATGGTGATACCCCGTTCACGCTCCAAATCATTACTATCCATAATACGTTCCACTGGAGCAGCTCTGCTAGAAAGAGTACCCGATTGTTGTAATAATTTATCAACAAGGGTGGTTTTTCCATGGTCA
>CASFML010000070.1 GCA_949295795.1 uncultured Gammaproteobacteria bacterium
CAAGTGCAAGATTTTTTAGGTCGACAAATCTTATTAGAAAATGTTTCTAGTTACATTGAATATCGTGATTCTAATGCCACTGAATGGGAGTTTTTAGCCGCTATCGCTGAACAAGCAGATTGTTTAATCTTGTTGGATATTAATAATATTTACGTCAGCTCTGTCAATCATCATTTCGATCCATTAGACTATTTAAATGCGATTCCTACCCAACGAGTACGTCAATTTCATTTAGCCGGTCATAAAAATTGTGGGGATTATATTATCGATACTCATGATGCACCGATTATCGATGGTGTGTGGTCGTTGTATGAGCAAGCAGTAAAAAGATTTGGTAGGATTGCCACCATGATAGAACGTGATGACGATATCCCGGAATTTCCAGTTTTATTCGCTGAGTTACAACAGGCTAAAAAGATAGCCAAAAATATTTGGAAGGAAAATGTCTGCATTAGCTAATTTGCAACAAAGTGTGCAAGCTCATGTCATGGGTGAAGATGAGCAAATTTTAAACCAATTGGTATTACCTGTAAGAGGCACGATACATGAACGTTTAGCCGTCTATAGTAATGGTTATGATTGGCGTTTGATTGATGCTTTACATCAAGAATACAGTTTGCTGGCTAAGTTAGTTGGAGAAGAAGCCTTTACCGAGCTTGCAGAAGCCTTTATCGATGCGTATCCTTCACAGTTTTATTCCATTGCAAGATTTAGCGAGCCATTAGTCCAATTTTTAGCTGAGCAGTTGCCTTATTCGCAACAACCCCATTTGAGTGAAGTCGTCCAATTGATTAAGGCATTAATTATTAGCTTAGAAGCGGCTGATGCGCCTTGTTTAAATTTTGAAGCCTTAGCGAATGTTGCGGAGCAAAATTGGCCTTCTTTAAGTTTTAAATTTCATCCTTCTGTACAATATTTTTGCTTTAATTACAATAGCTACGCCATCTGGCAAGCTTTAGTCCAAGAAAAAATTGTACCAGAGATTCAAAGGTCTAAAAGTCATTGTGTCGTTTGGCGTAAAGGATTGCAGTCTTACGCCGTTGCTTTAACTGATGTTGAGGCTTTAGTCTTAAATCAACTCGAACAAGGTTTTTGCTTTGCGGATGTTTGTGAAGCGGTTTATGATAAAGGCTTTATGGTTGAAGCCCAAGCAGCAAGCTTTGTGGCTAATTTGTTGGCAACTTGGTTAAATAATCATTTATTTTCGGAGGTTAAACTCTCTTAAATGGCGACTCGATATATCTTCATTACCGGTGGTGTAGTTTCTTCCCTAGGGAAAGGTATTGCTGCAGCCTCCTTGGCGGCCATTTTAGAGTCTAGAGGGCTTAAAGTTAGCTTATTAAAATTAGACCCCTACTTAAACCTTGATCCAGGAACGATGAGTCCCTATCAACATGGCGAAGTGTTTGTTACTGAGGATGGAGCGGAAACTGACTTAGATTTGGGTCATTATGAACGTTTTGTGCGGGCCAAAATGACTAAAGACAATAATTTTACCGCTGGCCAGATTTATGCCCGTGTATTACGTAAAGAACGGCGAGGTGATTATCTCGGCGGCACTGTGCAAGTTATTCCGCATGTGACTGATGAAATTAAACAAGCGATATTGAAAGGAGCTCATGGGGCAGATATCGCTTTAGTCGAAATTGGTGGTACGGTCGGAGATATCGAATCTTTACCGTTCCTAGAAGCTATCCGTCAATTACGTATAGAACTCGGTAATCAATTTACATTATTTATTCACTTAACCTTAGTCCCTTATATTAGTACTGCCGGGGAGATCAAAACTAAACCCACACAACATTCTACTAAAGAATTACGCTCGATAGGAATATCTGCTGATATGTTGATTTGTCGATCAGAAGAAGAAATTCCTGAACATGCGCGAGAAAAAATTGCTTTATTTACTAATGTTGTGCTTTCAGGCGTTATTTCCTTACCGGATGTGAATAATATTTACCGTGTACCCTTATTGTTGCATCAACAAAGTGTTGATGAAAAGGTATTGCAACGTTTTGGTATGAAAGATTATCCGCCTGCCGACTTAAGAGCTTGGGCAGAAGTCGTTGCAGCCAAGGAAAATCCTACCGCTGAAGTGAAGATTGGTATGGTCGGTAAGTATATGGGCTTAGCCGACTCTTATAAATCCTTGAGCGAAGCTTTGGTGCATGCTGGTATAAAAACCCATACGCATGTGAATATCGTTTATATTGATGCCGAAGCTTTAGAGCAGCAGGGAGTTAAGTTGCTCGAGCCTTTAGACGCCATTTTAGTGCCTGGGGGATTTGGTAAACGAGGCATAGCTGGAAAGATTTTAGCAGCACAATATGCCCGCGAAAATAATATACCTTATCTAGGGATTTGCTTAGGTATGC
>CASFML010000071.1 GCA_949295795.1 uncultured Gammaproteobacteria bacterium
AATACTCGAATTAGGCTTTATTGATTTTTTGTCCTGCCGAAAAATGTATTAAGTGATTCTTTGACTCAGAATATCATGAATATGCACAACTCCGAGAGGTTTTTTCTCTTCATCCATAATAATTAAAGTTGTTATTTTGCTAATTTCCATCATTCGTAATGCTTCAGCGGCTAGCTTATCTTTATTGATTGTTTTGCAGTTAGCGGTCATTACTTGGTCCACTAGTGTTGTTTGAAGATTTAGTCCTTGATCTATCGCTCGTCTAAGATCCCCATCAGTAAAAATTCCCAAGACACGTTGATTTTTATCGGTGACTATAGCCATTCCGAGTCTTTTTTGTGAAACTTCAAGTAGAGTTTTAGTTAAAGGAGTTCCAGATTTTACATTTGGAATAGCTGCCCCAGTATGCATGATATCGGCTACTTTTAATAATAAACGACGACCCAACTGTCCTTTTGGGTGAACCTTAGCAAAATCATCACTACTGAAATTACGCATATTAAGCAGAGATATTGCGATGGCATCACCCAAAACTAATGCAGCTGTACTGCTGGAGGTTGGAGCTAAGCCTAACGGGCATGCTTCTTGTTCTATAGCAATAGGAAGAGTGACGGTTGCTTGTTGAGCTAAAGTAGAATGGGGATTTCCGGTCATGACTATAAAGGGAATATTGAGAAGTTTGAGCGTTGGCAAAATGCTAATGAGTTCATCAGTTTCCCCGGAATGAGAAATAGCAATGACAACATCTTTGGAATTAATCATCCCAAGATCACCGTGATTTGCTTCAGCAGCATGAATAAAAAAGGCAGGACTTCCTGTACTAGCTAGGGTGGCGGCAATTTTATTACCAATATGACCTGATTTTCCGATACCGATGACAACAATATGGCCTTGACAATCCAAAAGTAGTTCACAGGCTTTATCAAAATTCGAGTCAATTTGATTTAATAAACTCAAAATGGCTTTTCCTTCTATTTCAACTACCTTTCGAGCGGACTCGGAAAAATTTTTAGTATACATAGGTTTTAATTTTAACCATAAAGAAAATTAGAATAGTTTATTTGCAATCCTGAACGTTTGTTTTTTTTTGTTAAACGAAAGTCTATGGACCCCATTTCCTCAAGAAAACTTCAAGTTTCTAATAAATGAATTAAATTCCCATTTAAACTTTATTTTAATGTAATATTGTATTAGCTTAATTCGGATTTTCTAAGCTTAGCATTCCTGTATTATTTGCATAGGCGAAAAGTTCTGCATAACGACCCCAGTCAATCACGGTACGTAGAACACGTTCAGCTTCTTTTTCGCTCAAATAATCTTCTAATTCATTTAAGAAACGTTCTCGTGAAGCACGTTGACCCGTTGTGCGTCTTTCTTCTAGAACTTGTCGAATATGCTTTGCTAAGGGTACATAACGTAATAAGTGAGCAGCAAAAATTTTCTTTCGCTCTAAGATGTCGGCATTTGCAAATAATTTCCCGGCTTCGGTTAGGATTAATTCCCCATTATTGACATGAGCAAAACCTAAAATATCCAATACCTCGGTTAGTGGAAATAAATCATCCACATCTAAATGTAGGGATTCAGTAAGTTCAGGCAAACTCACATGTCCTTGATATTCCGCTTGATCTAACGTTTCAAGTAAACCTGTTAGTTCTGAAATATCAGCATCGGGAAGGCGATAGCCAATATCTGTGATACGAGGTAATTGTTCTTTAAGTAATAATTTTTTACGTTCATCCATTTGACGGGTAATTAAGGAATATATTTGATCGACATATTTTCGAAATTCAGGATTTTGTTCATTACGAGGGTAAGGCAAATCAATAGTCAATTCTGCTCTTATGCTGCCTGGATCGCTATCAAAGACAATGACACGATTTGCGAGCAAGACAGCTTCTTCAATGTTGTGTGTTACAAATAAAATTCCCCGAGTACCTGTTTGTTTAGCTTCCCATAAGTCCAGAAGATCACTTTTAAGGTTATCAGCGGTGAGTACATCTAAGGCTGAAAAGGGTTCATCCATTAATAAAACATCAGGGTTAATCACGAGAGCACGTGCAAAACCTACCCGTTGGCGCATACCACCCGATAATTCTTTCGGATAAGCGGATTCAAATCCATCAAGACCGATAATATCGATAGCTTTTAAAGCTCTTGTTCTGCGTTCCTCTCTAGGGACCCGAAGTGCTTCAAGGCCTAATTCAACATTTTCTAAAACGGTTAGCCAAGGTAAGAGAGCAAAGTTTTGAAAAACCATCGCCATACCTTTCACAGGGCCATTTACAATCTGGTCTCGATAAGTAACTGTACCACTGCTTGGCTCAGAAAGACCTGAAATAATCCGCAGTAATGTAGATTTTCCTGATCCTGATTTCCCTAAAAGTGCGACAATCTCATCTTCATAAAGTTGAAAATTAACCTTATCTAGGACCAATAATTCTTGTTGCTCAGCTTTTTTAAAGGATTTGCTAATATCTTTTACAGTAAAAATGGGCTTTTTATTCATGTTATTTCCCTCCTTTAGTCCAATCGATAACGTGATTGAGCTAAATTGTATAATGGACGCCAAACTAAATGATTCATAACTAAGACAAATAAACTCATCATTGCCATGCCCAGTGCAACTCTAGGAAAATCACCTGCATCAGTTGATTTTGCGATATAAGCACCTAGACCTGTTGCAGTCAGTGTCGTTGAACCCCAACTGATTACTTCAGTTAAAATTGTCATATTCCAACCACCGCCAATTGCGGTAATTGTACCTGTTATCCAATGTGGAAAAATTCCAGGTAAAACTAAACGACGCCACCATTGCCAGCCTTTAACACCAAAGTTGCTAATTGCTTCTTTTAAATCCTCCGGAAGAGCAGCTGTGCCGGCGATTATATTAAATAAAATGTACCATTGTGTGCCTAGTAACAATAAGGGAGTGGACCATATCTCAATATTTAAGTGGTATCTTAAAATTAAAATAACCGCAACGGGGAATAGTACGTTGGCTGGAAAGGCTGCTAAAAATTGTGCAATAGGCTGCACCCACTCTGCAATACGACAATTTAATCCTATGAAGACACCAATAGGTACCCAAACGATACTGGCTATTAAAATAATGGTGATGACTCTTAATGCTGTTATGCATCCTAAAAAAAGTACATGAATTATTTCATGTGATGAAAGATGGTTCAAAATAAAATGTAATAACAACCAAAGTGATATAGATACCATGAGCGTAATACTAGCGTACCAAATCATTTCTATCGATTTATTAAAGCTAGTTTTTTTGGTTAATACTTTTGGTTTTATATCCTTTGAAAAAGAAATATTGACAATTGCATCGCCTAACTTGCCAAAAAAACGACCTAAATATTTTAATATATAGGTTTGTTGTAAAAGTATATTAATCCAGGAACGAGAAACATATTCTTGACTAACGTGTTCAAATGTAAATTTTTTTGACCAATTTAATAAAGGTCTAAAAAGGAGTTGGTCATATAGCAAAATGACAATGAGCATGGTCAGAATAGTGTAAATTACACCTGAAATACTTGCTTGGCTGATAGCAAGTCCTAGGTAAGAACCTACACCTGGTAATACTATTGTTTGATTATTAACAGAAATACTTTCGGATGCAATTAAGAAAATCCAGCTACCTGACATAGACATCATCATATTCCATAAAAGTCCAGGCATACTAAAAGGAACATCAAGACGCCAAAAACGTTGCCAGGCAGATAGATGAAACATATCTGCGGCTTCTTTTAATTCAGTAGGTATCGAGCGTAAGCTTTGATAGAAACTAAGTGTGATATTCCAAACCTGCGCGGTAAAAACTGCAAAAATAGCTGCCGCCTCAGGGCCTAGCCGACTCCCGTGAAATAAAGCAATAAACCCTACTATAGTGATTGATAACAGACCAATAACAGGGACGGACTGTAGAATATCAATGCAAGGGATGATAATACTAGCAGCGCGTTTACTTTTAGCGGCTAGAGTTCCCACTGTAAAGGTAAATAATAAAGAAAATGCCATGGCCGTAAATAAGCGTAATACGGTAAACAAAGCATATTTAGGTAACTGGTGGGGATCTAAAGACAAAGCTAAGGTTTGCCCCACCTGATAGGGTGCTGACATTTGCTTGCCTGCCCAAACAAAGGCTGCAAGCATCCCTAACACAAAAATAAAAGCAATTAAATCCCAGCCATTGGGAAGAATTTTAAATGAGTTTCTAAAAGAAAATCGATTATAGAAAGTTGACATGGACTTACCCCCACTAAGTTTGGGGGAGGTAGATATTTGACCCCATTAGTTTATACATTTTTCAAAAATTTTAACTGTTAGCAGTTAAAATTCTATGGGGAAAATGTCAAACTAAGGGAGGCATATATTTACCCCCTAAAATTTAACGGGAGCCTAGATCCATTTTTTTATTTTGTCAATAGTTAAACTAAAAAGATTATTTTTTACAGACTGTCCGATAAATCCATCCCAAAATACCGAGTGTTGATAGCACACCAAGTAAGCTAGCTAACAAAGTGAAGTGTTCCGGCATGAGTCGTAACACATCAGTCGATTGCGCTAAAGTAAAAGGGATTGCAAGCACGACACCCATTAAACAAGCCCCAGCTACCAAGCCGCAGGCTAGCGTGAGCCCACGTTGTCTGGCAGTATTATCAGCTGATTTTTCAGTCTGTCTGGGATGACGCTTAACCAAGGTATGTTCTACAAAATAGGAGGCAAGTCCACCTAAGATTAATCCTGATGAGGTAGCCAAAGGAAGATAAATACCTATGCCAACCGCTAATACAGGTAGACGCATACCACGTTTTTGCAATATTCGGTCAACGATAATACAAAAAATAGCCACAACAAAGCCAATGCTAATTAAATTCCAAGGTAAGTTATGTTTAAATGCGCCAGCCACTAAACTTGCCATAAGCGTAGCTTGCGGCGCAGATAACATTTGAGCAGGATCCATATGTCGTCCGGAAGGAGAAATACCACCAATTCCGTAAGCATTAAATAATAATTCTAATGTGGGCGCTAAAATTAAAGCAGAAACTACGACACCTAAAATTAATATAATTTGCTGTTTCCAGGGAGTGGCCCCCACAATTTGACCGGCTTTCAGATCTTGAATGGTATCGTTAGTAATGGCGCAGCTGCTACTTACCAATGTTCCTATGATGATTGCTAAGCCTTCTCCTTCAAGCAAATGTTTAGTATCGTGAGTAAAACCGGGAGCCCAACTAAAAATAGCAAGTAGCGTAAGAGATGCAAACAGTAGTACAGAAAGAGAAACACCTGAAATGGGACTTTGACTACTTCCTATAAGTCCTGCGAAATAACCGCAGAGTGAGGAAAAAAAGAAGCCAGTGATTAAAATAAAAATAATACCGATAGCTAAGGTAATTACTTGAATACCATTGGTTAATCCTAATGCAGGGTGACTTATAAAGTGAAATAGAATATACCCTAATGGTAATATTAAAATACCTAATAAACCTAAGGTATAGTGAATAGGAATATCACGTTCATGCTTAGGTAAGGATGTATAGCCACTTTCTTTAATGGTTCTCAATGAAACAAAAGAGGAGTGTACTCCCTTAATAATAGGTTTAATAAGAAGAACCATGGTCCATAAGCCACCTACTAGCATGGTGCCTACGCCAATTGGGCGTATACTGGTTTGCCAAATGCTACTAGCTAGGCTGCTGGCCGATTGACTAGTAGCCATTGATAGCGGGTGTAAATAACTAAAAATTGGAATCCCAATGATCCATCCGATTGCCACTCCAAGTAATGTACTCAATGCCACACCAATACCTACTATATAGCCAGCAGCCAATAGTGCAGGTTCAAAGCCAAATGTAAACCCAAAGATGAGTTTATTATCCACTTTAAACCATACTGGAAAATTATCCGCTATGATTTGGAAACCCGATTGGAAAAGCGCCACAAAAGCACCTAAAAGTCCCCCCTGAATTAATTCTTTAAGATTCCCTTTTGCTTCTTGGCTAATTTTTAAAACTTGACCAATCGCTGTACCTTCTGGAAAGCGTAAGGTCGGATCCGCTAATAAAACGCGTCGTAAGGGAATGGAGAATAAGATCCCTAAGATACCCCCGGTGAGCGAAATTATAACTGTTTGCCAATAATCAAAATGCTGCCAATAGTGAAGTATTATTAAGGCAGGGAGTATAAATGCGGTCCCTGCGACGAGTGCTTCTCCAGCTGATGCCCCTGTTTGGACGATGTTACTTTCTAGTATCGAAGAGTTTTTAAAAAAGCGTAGGATACCCATCGAAAGAATAGCCGCAGGTATAGATGCAGAAATAGTTAAACCGACTTTTAGGCCTAAATATGCGTTTGCAGCAGCTAAAATGACAGCGAGTAGAATGGCCAATAGAATGGCACGGAAACTTATTTCAGATAGTTGTGATGACATGGAATCCGAATTTTTTTTAATAATCTTTTTATTTATCATATTGTGCAGTAGAGGTCAAAAAATTGATGTAAGTAATTGGGAAGAATTTTGGGTGAAGTGGTTGAGAAAAATCCTCATTTTTTATGAGTTTAGCCAAGTTAATATCCTATATCGGACACTTTCAATACCTATCGATTTTGTTGCAGAAAAGATCTGTATCTCATAGGGACAAGCCAATTGCTGCGTTGTTAATTTCAAGGTATTTGCAGCCTGGTTACGTGTTAGCTTATCGGCTTTAGTGAGAAGAATATAAACAGGTATTTGATAATGAGAGACTAAAGCTAACATAGCTTGATCCTGACTTTTAAGTGGATGGCGGATATCCATAGTAATAACGAGACCTTTTAAAGATTTTCTTGTTTTTAAATAATTGGCTATGGTTTTTTCCCAATTAGCCTTGATATCATTTGGGGCATTAGCAAAACCATAGCCAGGAAGGTCGACTAAACGCAGGTCCCCATCAATTTGAAAAAAATTCAATAATTGGGTGCGACCCGGAGTTTTACTGGCTTTGGCGAGTCCTTTTTTCCCAGTAATTGAATTAATCGCTGTAGATTTTCCAGAATTGGATCGACCAAGAAACGCAACCTCTGCACCTTGATCTTTAGGCAATTGACTTAATTGAGCTGCACTTTTTAAGAAGAATATAGGAAGAGGAAAGATATGGGAACTCAAGGTTATCTTCCACTTAATTAAAAATAAAAATTCCCTGGCCTTAGTATTGTTTTTATAGTTTGTCAAAGCCTAGGAAAACTATAAACTAAATAGTAATGTTTAGCAATATCACAATTTTTTTGGTAAAAATTTTGATGCATAATTATAAGAAATTTATTTTTTTCATCATATTCTATTTTTTATTAGGGACCTCACCGAGTGAGGCCAATAGGGTTGAAAGATCATTCAATGAAATTATCGCAGGATGCGAGCTGTGTCATGGCAATAAAGGTAATTCTACTATCAATGACAATTGGCCAAAGTTGGCTGGGCAGAATCCGAATTATTTAATAAAACAAATGCAAGATTTTCAACCCAATGCTAAGCATAAACGCAATAATCCAATAATGAATTCGTTGATCAATGCGCTGTCCGAGGAAGAAAAAGTCAAAGTCGCAAATTATTATGCAAATTTATTTGTGACTATTGATACTGCGAAATCCAATTTACTTTCTTTAGGACAAAGAATTTATCGTGGTGGAGATTTGAATAAAGGATTACCCGCTTGTTTAGCTTGTCACGGGCCAGCGGGTTTAGGGAATCCATCTGCAGGGTTTCCACGTCTAAGTGGACAGCATGCCCAGTATATTGCTGCTCAATTAAAAGCCTTCCGTATGGCTAAGCGTAATAATGATAAATTTCAGATGATGCCGATAATTAGTAAAAAAATGAGTAACACTGAAATTATTGCAGTATCGAATTATATTTCCGGTTTATATGCTTAATCAATTTTGCGTTGATGTTTCAGGGTTATGCGTTATTAGCAGGCACATTCCTTGCGGTGGTGTAATTTGCCCCTTTTTTGGATAAGTATCTGGCGATATAAAAATAGGTGTGCTGGCTTTTAGACCATCAGTGAAATCTAATTCAACATAGGAAGCACTCCAACCTTGTTTAGTGTTTGGAATAATTAATTTAATTTCTTGCTCATCTATTCTTAAATCGGTTGGATGATAATGTATGGCGCAGGAATAGCGAAAATCTCGACTAATTGGATTTTCTGCAGACCATAAAATTATTTTTGCTGGTTTTTCTGAATAACGAATTTTTAATTCACCTGTAGTTTTCTTATTCCAAGTAACAATTGGTAATCTATGATGAGAAACAATTCTTTGATAAAAAGCCGATATGGATAGGGCTAATTGCGAGATAGAGGGTGAATATTCAATATAATGGGGAGAATTTGGTAAATAAAATAATAATTTCTTTCCTAGAAGATTATCATAATAATTTTTAGAGCTATCAGGAGGGAAAAAATCATCCCCACTTGCATTAACAATATATTTAGACATCTCGGTTAATTTTTTTTGATAGGGCAATAGATGAAGGTAAGTAAAGGGATCTTCAATTTGTAATAATTTTATATAATTTGAATACAAAGGATTTTTAGGATTTGAATATTCGGGTATATGTTGAAGAAAATAATCTTTGAATGCTATAGGCCAATGCTGAGCATAAACATTATAAATATGTAATATTTGTTTTTCTACATTCAATACATCATCTACAATAGGGATGATGCCAATGACTCTAAAATCAAGCAAAGCAACCATCCAGGATGCCCATCCGCGCTTTGAAGCCCCTATAACTACAAAATGATTGATGTGTATGTGATTTTTCTGTAGTAAATTTTGTGTTAGTGTCATGGCTTGTTGTGCAGCAATTGCCATAGGAATATGTAAAGGATAATAAGATAGTTTTGGATTATGAATATAGCGATTCCAGGTAAAGGCAATAATTTCGTCTTCTTTTAATTGTTTATTATTAATAGTTAAGTATTGATTGGGGTCGTCTTTAAGTACTACAACAATATTGTGTTGGATGAGTTGACTAATAATTTTATCGGGAGTGTTTATTGTTATTTTAGAATTGATATATCCACCGGTAATGTAAAGCGCAGCAGTATTAACATTTGAGTTTTCTTTAGGTATGAATATATCTATCTCATGTTTCCAAGTATTAGGTTTAATGACATCTAAGATCTTCGTTTGAAAAATTTTTGGCCAAGCGATCGATTCAAAACTATATCTAAATTGTGTGTATTGGGCTGTTTTTTCTTTACCTAGATAATTTAATTGAGAAAAGGGAACAGGTAATATTTTTTCAGCACAGGGTAGTACAAGATGAGGATGTTGAAGTAGATAAAAAGTATCTTCGCAATTCTTTAAATCCATCGAAAACGTAAGAATTGGGAAAATGAAAGATAAAAAAAATACCAATATGTATTTATACTTCATAGAATATTTTATTAAAATAAGTAATATTTCTGTAGACTATTTTTTATTTCTTAAAAATAAATAAACCTGTTTGAATCCCCTGATTTTCTTGATGACGCCCTACCACATTTTTATAATTTAATAGAGTCAATTGATTATTGTGAGCTAATGCAATGATATATTTTTTAGCATGTTGAAAGCGGCCGTTAGATTGTAAAATGTATGGGGGAAAATCTTGGTCAGATACTTCAATGGAGATACATAATAAACCATTTATAGATAGACAGCGTAAGACTTTATTAAAAAATTCATTAAGATCACCAAAATAAACTAAGACATCGATACATACAATCAGATCAAACTTCTCATCTAACTCGATAATCCCATTCACGATATCTTTTTCTATTAAAATATCATAGCAGGCTTTTTCTTTGGCTTTATAAAGCATATTCTGCGAAATATCAATACCGGTTATTTTTTTGGAAATATCAATAAAACACTCGCCACTAAGACCAGTACCACATCCTAAATCAAGAAGATTATATTTCTTTTTCTCCAAAAAAGGGTCGAGTTGTTTACGAATTAATTGAGGAGTTTTATAGAATAAAATATTTTGTAAATGCTCATCAAATTGAAAAGCATAGTTATTAAATAAATTTTTAATATAGTCTAATGGTGCATTATCCGGGATATTTTGTTGAGTAAGTGCGCTGACCATATAATTGGCGATGGGATGTTTATCTTTTAAATTTAAAATGGATTGGTAATGCCTTAAAGCAGAAGCATATTCCTTGAGCTTGAGATAAATAGCCGCAAGATTACAATGAGCATCTATTTGTGTATCATCGATAATTAGAATTTGTTTTAAATCATCTTTTGCTTCATGTAAATGACCTGTCAACATTTGGCTGTGTGCACGATTAAAAAGAGCCTCTAAATCGAGAGGTTCTAGATTTAAATATAAAGAATAATGCCAAATAGCTTCTTCTAATTGATTGTTTTGCAGTAAAATAGTGGCTAGATTATTTCTTGAAATTTTATGCTTGGGATCAAGAGCAAGGGCACGTTTTAAATAATCTAAAGCTGCGTTATTTTGCCCTTTTTTTAACATAAGAGCTGCGAAATTATTTAATACTTCTACTGAATTTGAATCTAAATTCAATATTTTTTGATAATGATAATGGGCTTTTTCTAAATCCTGATTCTGCCAATAAATATTGGCGAGTTGCCAATGTCCTTGTATATAATCTGGATGCAAGCTAATTACATTTTGAAATTGTGTTATTGCTGCATTTTTTTCTTGTTGAGCTAGAAATATTAGGCCTAAATTAAAATGTGCTTCCAGATAATCAGGTTTTAAATTGATGGCTTGTATATAATTTTGTTGTGCAGTATTTAATTGATTTTGCTTATAAAATAAACCGGCTAAATTATTATAAGCTTCAGCATAATTAGGATTTAAATGTAAAGCATGTTGATAATGAGTTAATGCAAGTTCAAATTGATTAATTTTTTTATAGATATTGGCTAAATTAAAGTGAAAACGTGCAGAATTGGGTTGGAAAGCTAGAGCACGCTGAATCCAAGCGATTGCACTCTCCCATTGCCCTAATTCAGAGGCAAGCATACCCAAAGCATGTATTGTTTCTATATGATCAGGCTGTATGCTAAGTATATACTCATAGCTATCCTTGGCATATTTTAATTTACCCAATTCATGTGCATCTAAGGCTTGCTGAAACAATACTTTAATAGAAGGTCTTTCGATTTGAGCTAATCGTTCAATCTCATTATTATCATTCATGTTAGGGCTCGATAAAAAAAAGTAACCTTCCTTGTTTAGTCAATAAATTATCCCAGTTTGCGATATCAAAATATAATGAGATTACGCCAGCAGTAGGCAAGATAATAGATTTTGTCATCGGACACAGCTTCTGCGCCAAACAACTTAATGTGGGATTATGACCAATTATAAAAATATGCTGAAATAAATTTAATGAAGAAACTAATTTTATAATATCTTCATCATCTCCCAAGTAGAGTTTTGAATTTAGATCAATGAGTCTTGAATTAATTTTTAAATTCTTGCAAATAAGTTGAGCTGTTTGTAAAGCGCGTTCGGCTGGGCTGCAAAGTAGATAATCGGGTAAACATTTTTTTTCTTTTAATTGATTAGTAATAGCATCAATTTGATAAAGCCCTTTTTGAGTAAGCCTACGATCTTTATCCTTTTCAAAAAAATGCTGTGGTTCCGCTTCGGCATGTCGAATAAATGTCAAATTTTTCATAAATTCATTTTTTGGCTATTAATTTTGTTCTTTCAATTGCTATAGCGACGGCGATGATAGACACCATTTTTAAAGCTATCAAAGAAATAGTCTAACTCTGGATGCTCTACTGGATCCCGTGTGTCATCCTTAGTCAGATTTATTTCAGCCGCATAAGCATGATGAACAGAACCATGAACTAAAATATGATACCAAGGTTGATTTTTAGGAGGATTTCCCGGAGCATTTTTGCTATACCAAGCATCATCTCCTTGAAATCCAGCATCAGCATCAACAATGACACCACGATAGCCAAATAAACTATGTTGAACAATTTCTCCAATTCCAAAACGTGCTTTTATAGACTCCATCATATATAAATCCTAGCTGATATTTTGATAAGTTGCTATAACGGGCACATGATCGGAAGGTTTTTCCCATAAGCGTATTTCCTTATCAATTTCACAAGCAATGCATTGAGAAATTAATGCATTACTACTTAATATATGATCGATACGTAAACCATGATTTCGCCTAAAAGCGCCTGCTCGGTAATCCCACCATGTGTAATGACCGGTCTCATTATGGAATGTTCTAAAACTATCCTTTAGCCCTAATGCCAATATATCATTTAAAGCTTGACGTTCCTCTTGGCTAACTAGAACTTTTCCTTGCCAAATTTGAGGGTCATGAACGTCTTTATCCTCTGGGGCAATATTAAAATCTCCAAGTACGATTAAATTCGGATGTAAACTTAACTCTTGCTGTAAATAAATTTTTAATTGTTTTAGCCATCGTAGTTTATAGTTAAATTTTTCGGAATCTAAAGTTGAACCATTAGGAACATAAATATTGATTATACGTAAAGAGCCTATATCAGCAACTAAGATACGTCGTTGTGTATCGTCGAAGTCAGGCAAAAAAGTTATTTCATTTTGCATAGGAATTCGACTAATAAACGCAACACCATTATAGGTCTTTTGACCATTATATAAGACATGATAACCGGCTTTTCTGAATGCTTCTTCTGGGAAATGATGATTTTCAACCTTAGTCTCTTGCACTGCAAGTAGGTGCGGTTGATGCGAAGCCAGCCAGGCGAGAATATGTTCTAATCTTACGCGCAATGAATTAACATTCCAAGTTGCAATTTTAAATAATTTCGTCATTTATAATAAAAAATTTTAATGTCAGTGATAAAACTTTCTGTTGTGGTAATTTCTTTTAATTTAGTTTCTAGGTCAGTTTGATGGCTAAATTCCATAGGTAATTTTAGCTCGATAGTGACTTTACCATCTAAATAATGAAAGACGGCTGTTTCCATAGCCATTTCCGGTAGTAAATTTTGCCAATGTTTCTTCAAAATTTTTTGTAAGGTAGTTCGGCCAGGTAGGTTATAAGAAGGATTAATTAATTCATCATCTTCAGTGTCAATGTGGACGGTGACATCGGTAATATCTGGAAATGATGCAATCAAGCGTTTGTCGACTTCCTGACCTATGTAATGCCCCTCTGAAACACTAATAGAAGGGTCTACTAAAACATGGACATCACAAAAAATGGATCCAGCAATTGAGCGAGTCCGTAGTTGGTGAATGGCCTTTACACCGGGAATATCTTTTATAAATAATTTAATTTTTTCAGTTTCTTCTATATTGAGAGCAGTATCTACTAACTCACGAATACTATGCCAACCAAAATCCCAAGCCATTTTTAAAATCATTAAGCCTACAATAAGAGCAGCCACAGCATCCAATTTAGGGAAACCGAACCAAGTTCCAATTACACCTAAAGCAACGGCTATAGAAGAGAAAGAATCGCTACGATGATGCCAAGCGTTGGTCATTAACAATCTAGATTTAATTTGATTAGCGACATGTTTGGTCCAAAAATAGAGTAACTCATTGAGAGCAATTGAGCTTAGCGCAATCCATAAAACAATTTGAGTAGGCAGGGTATTGACATGAACAGCTGCGATAATAATAAAGCCATTTATAATAATAGCAAAAGCTGCAATTGCTAAAATTAGTGCTAAAAAAACGGTAGCTGCTGTTTCAATACGACCATGGCCATAGGGATGGTCTTCATCAGCTGCTTTATTACCGAATTTTGAGGCAACAATGACGATGCTATCAACAATTAGATCAGATAGGGAATGAACTCCATCGGCTAATAAGCCATGTGAATGGCCAGTAATTCCAAAAATTATTTTTAAACCCGCTAGTAAGATGTTTTTTAATCCACCCCATAATGCGATAAACCTTGTTTGTTGGTAGCGAGAAGTTTCCATTTAACAAATACCTATTTGGATTGTCATAAAAATTTCTCGATTTTGTATGCTACTTGATAATAAATAATGACCATGAATTCGACACCAGGCTGTAATGTCGGAAAGACTCCCTTTGTCAGAGCATACAACCTTTAAAATATCACCTTGATTTAATTTTTTCACACGTTCTTGTACCTTTATAATGGGCAATGGACAAAGTAGGCGTCGAGCATCTAAATTATGAGTCATAATCATTAAAGTTTTCTGTAAGCAATCTCGTGTTAGCTTATAAAGATTGATTTATTCAAATAAGGGTATTTTTTTATTAAAAAAAATTACCGGTTAGCCCGAAATATACCATTCTTTGGGGATTTGATCTG
>CASFML010000072.1 GCA_949295795.1 uncultured Gammaproteobacteria bacterium
ACATTTTTCTCGAAAAATAGGTGAGCCTTATCTCTATATTTGGGGTAAGTCTGGTGCCGGTTGTACACATTTACTGCAAGCCTGTTGTCTTGCAGCGCAACAACAAGGATTCTCTGTCGCTTATTTACCCTTAAATACCTTAAAAAAGAATAATAGTAGTGAGATATTGCGTGGCTTAGAATCGATGGATATGGTTTGCATTGATGAATTAGAAAGTATTGTGGGAGATAAGCGTTGGCAAGAAGCCTTATTTCACTTCTACAATCGTTTACAAGAACAAGCGCGCTTTTTATTGATTGCCGCTAAAAATGTTCCTAACCAATTAAATTTATCGCTACCAGATTTAATTTCACGACTTGCTAGCGGTGTGTTATTTCAAGTGCGTGAATTAAATGATGCGGAACGACTCATTGCATTACAACAGCGGGCTGATTCAAGAGGTTTAATACTTTCTGAGGAAGTCGGTCAGTTTTTATTACAGCGTTTGCCGCGCGATTCACAAGTACTTTTTTCTGCGTTGACGCAGCTTGATAAAGCCTGTTTATGCTTAAAGCGCAAATTAACCATCCCATTAGTAAAAACGATTTTAAATTTATAGTTTATTAAATGATTATTATAATTTAATAAAATTTATTTTTTTAAATAAGAATGGTTATTTACGTAAAAAGATTTTAAAAGTATACTTATTTTTCTAAAACATTAAATAAAAATTAATTATGCTAAAGAATCGTTTTAAGGTTTACAGAATTTTGATCTTATTTTTCTGTTTAAGCGCAGTGGCATGTACTCACACAGAAAATAAGACTACCTCAATAACACCTCAATTCTCCTCAGTAACACCATCTATTTCTGTTGCCACTAAAAAAAATAGATTGGATTATTATGTATTGGCGTTAAGTTGGTCTCCTGAATATTGTAAAATGCATAAGCAACAGGGCATGCAATGTCAAAGACAACCTCAACAAGCATATCGTTTTGTACTACATGGTTTATGGCCTAGTATCGATAAAACCTGTACACAAGAAAGATTGAGTGATGCGGTTATTAATTCGACATTGCCGTTTATCCCGAGCAAAAGATTAATCGAACATGAATGGAAAAAACATGGTCGATGCAGTGGTTTTAATCCAAAACAATTTTTTGATTTGTCTATTCAAGCTTATGAAAGGATTAAAATCCCTCGTTATTTTAATGATGTTAATACGAGTACGACAAAGAAAGTGGGTGATATTAAAGAATTAATCTTGCAGAAAAATCCTAATCTTAAATGTGATTCTATTCGTGTTGTTAATGTCAACAAGGAGTTTTCAGAGCTTAGAGTTTGTTTGGATAAATCCTTGCAGTCGATAAATTGTCCTTTTCCTCCCCTAAGCAATCCTAATAATGAAGTTATTATAGTTCCTCCAAGAGCCTAATTAAATGCTTAGTTAGACTGGGATCAATAGCGACTGATCCCAGAGAATAGCAGCTAAGCTGTTGTTAGTTTAAATGCAATCCGTGCTAAGCGTTTACCTAAGGCTTGGCAAAGTCGTTTTTCTTCATCACTCAGCGGATTTTTGCTATCCTTCCCCGCCATATGTGTGGGGCCGTAAGGAGTACCGCCGGTTTGTGTGGTACTTAAATCAGATTCCGTATAAGGGATACCCACAACAATCATGCCGAGGTGAATCATCGGTAGCATCATACTCAGCAGTGTGGTTTCTTGACCGCCGTGTAGGCTGGAAGTGGAAGAAAAAAACCCAACGGGCTTATCGACGAGCTCACCTGAAAACCATAAACCACTTAGACTATCGATGAAATGTTTTAAAGGGGCGGCCATATTCCCAAAGCGTGTCGGACTCCCTAAGGCAATACCTATAGCACCGCGTACATCATCAAGTGTGGCGTAAGGCGGCCCTGCTGCTGGAACCTTTGCTTCGACGGCTTCAGACACCGTAGAAATGTTGGGCACGGTGCGAATTCTCACCTCCACTTCTGCAATAGACTCTATGCCTCTTGCGACTTGCTGGGCCATTTTGGCTACTGCACCATAACGGCTGTAATAAAGGACTAAAATATAGGGCATGGTTTTTAACTCCTTAGTAGATGCTGTCGAGGGTCGGGCTTGCTGTTGCTGCAACGAGCTATTCTATGGTATAAAACACCCCGCTGAAAAGCGATTATTTCACACACCCAGTATCTAAATTATTTGAGGGTGGCTCTGCTCAAACAGAGTCTTCAGATAGTAGATCTTGAAAAGGCTAGCTTTTTTCAAGGCGATGCTTAGGTGGAGGTTTAACCCACGGAGATTATAAAAGATGTCAACAACAGCAACATTAAGACAGTTATTTGAAGCAGGTGTACATTTCGGCCATCGCACGTGTTTTCGCGAGCCCAAAATGGCTCCTTATATCTATGGTGTGCGCAACGGAATTAGCATCATCGATCTAGAAAAAACTCGAGACTATATTACCCAAGCGCTGAGTTATATTGCCAAAGTAGCAGCTCGTCCAGGTAGTAAAATCTTATTTGTCGGAACAAAACGTGCCGCACAGGATTTAGTAAAAGAACAAGCGATACGCTGTGGTATGCCTTATGTTAACCATCGCTGGTTAGGCGGCTTGTTAACCAATTATCGAACGATTCGTCAATCCATTAAACGACTTAAAGAATTAGAAGCACAGAGTCAAGATGGTAGTTTTAATCAATTGACTAAAAAAGAAGCACTGAATTTACAGCGGCAAATGGATAAATTGGAACGTGCCTTAGGTGGTATTAAAGACATGAGTGGTTTACCGGATGTCTTATTTGTGATTGATAGAGGTTATGAACATATTGCTATTTGTGAAGCACAAAAGTTGAAAATACCGGTAGTGAGTATTATTGATACCAATCATTCACCTGAAGGGATTGATTACATCATTCCAGGTAATGACGATGCAGCACGTGCGATTACACTGTATACGCAGATGGTTGCGGATACTATTTTAGAAGCACGCGCGGCCGCTAAAAAACCCACTGACTTAACGCTCACTGAAATCGAAAAAGCTGAAACTGAAGAATCTGTAGTCGAATCAACCCCATCTACAGAAGGAAAAAAGGGATAAGCTTATGACACCAACAATAATAACGGCCGCTATGGTTCAGGCGTTACGCGCTCGAACAGGGGCGGGTATGATGGATTGCAAAAAGGCTTTAGAAGCGGCGGGTGGCGATTTAGATGCAGCAAGCGACGCGATGCGGAAATCCGGTCAAATTCAAGCGGAAAAGAAATCGGGACGTGTTGCCGCTGAAGGTTTAATTGTTATTAAAACCAAAACTGTGACAGGCCCTGCCATCATTTTAGAGGTCAATTGCGAGACCGACTTTGTCGCTCGTGATGAAAACTTTAAACAATTTGCTGAAAAAACCGCACAATGCGCATTGGATCATCAGATGACTACGGTCGAGGCATTGTTAAATTTTACGTTTGATACGGGTGAAACAGTAGAAAAAGCGCGTGAGGCTTTAGTCGCTAAATTAGGTGAAAATATTCAGCTTAGACGGTTACAGCTTGTTGCTGCGAAAGCG
>CASFML010000073.1 GCA_949295795.1 uncultured Gammaproteobacteria bacterium
TTGAGTTTCTCCAGCGATTTGTAGAGGCGCAGTGGGCTCTCCAAGTAAATAGGTTTGTTCATAGACCTTATTGTTACGCCGGATAGTAAGCTGTAATTTTTCTGATAAGGCATTAACAACAGAAACCCCCACCCCGTGTAAGCCTCCTGAGACTTTATAAGAATTGCTATCAAATTTACCACCGGCATGTAAAACCGTCATGATGACTTCGGCTGCCGAACGGCCTTCTTCACTATGGATATCAACAGGTATACCACGCCCATTATCTTTAACAGTCACTGAGCCATCGCTGTGGAGAGTAATGTCAATTTGAGAGCAATAGCCAGCTAAAGACTCATCTATAGAATTGTCTACAACCTCAAAGACCATATGATGTAGGCCTGTTCCGTCATCAGTATCGCCGATATACATTCCGGGACGTTTCCGGACAGCATCCAGACCTTTTAAAACCTTTATATTTGAAGAGTCATAATTGGGCATACCGAGTCCACCCTGTTGGCTAGCGTTGTCTTTAAGACCTAATTCTGGCTCAAGAGAGCTTTTCGTATGTGTAATAATTGGCTCACACTCCGTTGTAGAGGGGGTATTTTCTGCCAAACTCTCATTTTTAATCGACATAGGTGATAGGGGTTCAAAACTAAAAATTATACCATAAATTGCCTCTTAAATTCGAATATTAATACGAAAATACAAGGAGTTAGGCAGCTGAAATGGCCAATAAGCTTTAGGGTCTCAAATACAGCAGGAATTTACACTCTATTTACTTCTTTAAGAAGTTACTAGTAGTTTACTAAGTAATTTACTAGTAAATTATTGACAGAAAAATCTCTTGCCGTAATACTCTTCGCTTTTGCATTGAAGAGCCTCCGACATGAATAGCAATGCCCTACGCGAATTATTTCTGAACTATTTTAAGAGTCAGGGTCATACTATTGTTCCCTCCGCGTCCTTAATTCCAGCCCATGATCCAAGTTTATTATTTACAAATGCAGGAATGGTGCCTTTTAAGGATGTATTTTTAGGTCTCGAAAAGAGACCTTATTCCCGAGCTGCAAGCATACAACGATGCATGCGTGCCGGAGGAAAGCATAATGATCTTGAAAATGTCGGTTATACTGCAAGGCATCATACCTTTTTTGAGATGTTGGGAAATTTCAGCTTCGGTGATTATTTTAAACGTGAGGCTATCCTTTATAGTTGGAAGTTTTTGACGGAGGAATTAAAGCTTCCTCCAGAAAGGCTATGGATTACTGTATTTGTCGAAGATGAAGAAGCGGCTTCGATTTGGTTAAACGAGATTAAAATCGATCCCAAACGTTTTTCTCGTTGCGGTAAACAAGATAATTTTTGGTCTATGGGCGATACCGGACCTTGTGGCCCATGTTCTGAAATCTTTTATGACCATGGCCCTGATGTCTCAGGCGGGCCTCCTGGTACGGCCACTGCGGATGGGGATAGATATGTTGAAATCTGGAACTTAGTGTTTATGCAGTTTCAACGTTCATTAGACGGAGAGCTTACTCCTTTACCAAAGCCTTCAGTGGATACCGGCATGGGACTAGAAAGGTTAGCAGCTGTTATGCAAGGAGTCATAAATAACTATGATACCGATTTGTTTCAGCCTCTAATAAAAGCAGTTGCGAAGCAAGCATCAATAACTGATCTTACCAATACTTCGTTACGCGTCATTGCAGATCATATTCGTGCTTGTGCTTTCTTAGTCAGTGATGGGATTAATCCGGGTAATGAAGGTCGCCCTTATGTCCTACGTCGAATTATTCGTAGGGCAATTCGACATGGTCATAAAATAGGTCTAGATCGTCCTTTTTTTTACAAGTTGGTTAAACCTTTAGCGACGCAAATGTTGAAGGCTTATCCGCAAATAGCAAAAAAACAAAAATCCATTGAAAAGGTCTTACTCCATGAAGAGCAGCAATTTGCTCGAACTTTAACCCAAGGGATGAAGTTGTTTGAACAAGAATTAAATAAGCTTCAAGGAGAAAAGCAATTTCCAGGCACTGCTGCTTTTCGTCTCTATGACACTTATGGGTTTCCTATAGATCTCACGGCAGATGTGGCAAGAGAATATGGTTTAACTATAGATCTGGCTGGCTTTGAAAAGGAAATGGAGCGTCAAAAAAGTCAATCTAAATTAGCCAGTCGGTTTGTTTCTATGCCGAGCTTCTCATTAAGTGAAAAAAAGCCTACCGAATTTGTGGGTTATAAGACACTAAAACAAGCGGCTGTTCCTATTTTAGATTTATTTGATGGTAAACAATCTATACAAGAATTATCTGAGAATGAAGAAGGTTTTGTTATCTTAACTAAAACTCCTTTTTATGCAGAGGGTGGCGGACAAGTGGGCGATACGGGATATTTAATTAATGCAACAAGTCGTTTTTTAGTAGATGAAACCTTCAAAGAAGGAACATTAATTCTCCACAAAGGAAGATTAATCAAAGGACACTTAAAAAAGGGTGATAAACTGAAGGCAGAAGTTGATGCTGAAAAGCGTCGTGCGGTGACTTTAAATCATTCTTCAACCCATCTATTACATGCTGCATTACGAGAAGTTTTAGGGGAGCATGTAATGCAGAAAGGGTCTTTAGTAGAAGCTGAGCGATTACGTTTTGATTTTGCACATACCCATCCTTTGAGCATAGAGCAACTAAAGCTTATAGAAGAACGCGTTAACCAGCAAATTCGAGCTAATTTACCGGTAATGACCGAAGTAATGTCAACAGAAGATGCAAAAAATTCAGGTGCGTTAGCAATGTTTGGCGAGAAATACGCCGATAAGGTACGCGTATTGACGATGGGTTCCTTTTCAAAGGAATTATGTGGGGGTACACACGTATCGCGTACAGGCGATATTGGTTTATTTAAAATTATAGAAGAATTAGGAATTTCAGCAGGGGTGCGACGGATTCAAGCTATGACGGGACAATATGCTTTAGATTGGGTCTCTGCCTTAGAAGAACAAACCAATCAACTTACTAAGCTTTTTAAAAGTTCTAAAGCTAATTTACTAGAAAAAGCTCGTATGGATATTGAAACTAAACAGGCTTTGCAAAAACAGATTATCGCTTTACAACAATCAATTGTGGTTATGATGGGCGAAGAGTTGATTTCGCAAGCTATTGAAATGCAAGGAATTAAATTATTAATTAGTGAAATTAATGGGATAGATATAGCAGGATTACGTCATTTACTCGATCAACTTAAAAATAAATTAAAGCCCGCCGTCATTGTATTGGCAAGCATTGAGCAACAACGGGTCCAGTTGGTAGTTGGCGTTAGTAAAGAGTTGACAGGAAAGATAAAGGCAGGCGAATTGGCCAATAATTTAGCGCTTTCAATAGGAGGTAGTGGCGGCGGACGTCCAGATTTTGCTCAAGCGGGTGGAGGTAAGCCAGAAGCCTTAGATGCGGCTTTAAAAAATGTAAAACATTGGGTTGAGACCCGCTTAAATGGCAACTATGCTTAGAATTGAATAATTAATTAATAGAATATTACAATGGCTTTAATTGTACAAAAATTTGGCGGCAGCTCAGTTGGAAGTATCGATAAAATTCAACAAGTTGCTAATAAAATTGTTGAAACCCGCGCACAAGGACATCAATTGGTAGTAGTTGTTTCTGCAATGGAGGGTGAAACCAATCGCTTGATTTCTTTAGCTAAAATATTGAACGAAGAACCTGATTCCAGAGAGTATGATTTATTATTGGCTACTGGAGAACAAGCGGCTACTGCCCTATTAGCAATGGCTTTGCTTGCAAAAGGTTGTCCTGCGCGATCTTACAATAGTTTTCATGTTCCAATGTATACCGATAACCATCATAAGAAAGCACGTATTTTAAGTATCAAAGAAGAAATATTACGAAAAGACATCAGTGCGGATAGAGTGCCTATCGTTGCTGGTTTTCAAGGAATTTCAGATTCCGGCGATATGACTACTCTAGGACGAGGCGGTTCTGATACGACTGCAGCAGCATTAGCTGCAGTCTTAAAAGCTGATGAGTGTCAAATTTATACCGATGTGGATGGTATATACACGGCTGATCCTCATCTTGTTCCGCAAGCTAAGCGTTTAGATAAAATTGGTTTCACTGAGATGACTGAGTACGCTCGAGCTGGGGCAAAAGTCATACAACATCGAGCGGTTGAACTGGCCAGTAAATATCGTATTCCATTACGCGTTTTGTCAAGCTCCCAAGAAGGTCAAGGGACATTGATCCAGGCCGATCAAGAGCATTCCTCAGTAGAAGGTGCAAAGATTACTGGAGTGACGGCCAGTCATCATGAAGCAAAATTGACTATTCATGGATTAACTGCTGAAAAAGAAGCGATGTCACACTTTTTTTCTCTGCTGAATGATGCGCGTATTGAAATTGATATGTTAACCCAACAACAAATCTCTCCAAAGCAGATGGATATAACCTTTACCTTAGCAAGGTCAGATTATCATCAAGCAGAACAATTACTTCAAACCTTAGTAAAGGAGAAACTCGCGCTATCCATCGTTGGTGATAATAAATTGGCGAAACTTTCTGTGATCGGGACTGGTTTGCATTCTCATCCAGGTATCATTCATACCTTATTTCAAGTGCTGGAATCAGCCAGTATTAATGTAATTTTAACTTTATCCTCGGCATTAAGGGTTTCACTGATGATTAGTGATGTCCAGATAGCTCGAGGCGTTCAGATTTTGCATCAAGTTTTTGGCTTAGGCGATAAATGATTAATTTTGCTAGCTTAATTTTACGGAGTTTTTAGGTATTTTTAAATAGTATTAAGCTTTCCTTAAGGTTTTGTTAGTAGACTAATTCCGCAAAATGTCTGTATGTGAATCTTTCTATCTTATTTGTTATATAGGTAGAAATTGGTTTAGGTGTTGCATATGGTCGATTAATGAGTCAACTAAAGGAGAATCATAAAGATGCTTATTTTGACACGGCGTATTGCAGAAACACTTATTATTGGTGATGATGTGACAGTAACCGTACTGGGCATTAAAGGTCATCAAGTAAGATTAGGTATTAACGCACCTAAAGAAGTTTCTGTTCATCGAGAAGAAATTTATCAGCGTATTCAGCAAGAAAAACAAAAACAAGAAGGACACTCTGGCGATGTAGGATCAGAAGAAGACAGTGAAGAATAATCAACTATTTTATAAAACTTAAGGTAGTGCTATACTCGCCAACCTCAGCCGGAGAGGTGGCCGAGAGGCTGAAGGCGCTCCCCTGCTAAGGGAGTATGGCGTAAAAACCATCGAGGGTTCGAATCCCTCTCTCTCCGCCAATGTTCGTTATTAAATTGGCTGAATTAAATTAGCAACTGTAATAGCGGATGAAATTTTTTTCTTAAACTAAATTTATTTATCTAAATTTTTACGGTGTTATGTTCCAGTATGATTAGAACATTTTTAAATGAGGCTAGCTGGATGAAACATAAACTGATAAAATGCCCGACTCTTTCAAAATTCCGCCCGTAGCTCAGCTGGAAAGAGTACCAGGCTACGAACTTGGTGGTCGGGAGTTCGAATCTCTCCGGGCGGGCCAATGAAATCAAATACTTACATCATTTTTCATATAGTTTCAAAA
>CASFML010000074.1 GCA_949295795.1 uncultured Gammaproteobacteria bacterium
ATCTTTGTCAGTGGCTCAACAGGTCGGAATAGCAAAATCACATCCTTTGTATCAGCATACTCTTCAAAAATTTTCAGATCTTGGTCTGGAATACCTTGATTTTTATTTCCAAAAATCTTATTTAAATGAGCATCTTTAGAAATTGCAAAACTAGGGTCTGAAAAAAACATATCCACTCCTTCTTTTATTGATGCTTAAGCGTTAATTATAATTAAAAATTATTAAAAAAATCTTAATTTCTATTAGAAATCGAGTTTCTCTAAACGGATAGATTAACTATAATTTATATCGTAAGTTTCATTATATAAATTCATTTTTAAGTAAATATATTTAATTTTAAAAAAATTAAATATACTTTAAACAAAAATAAAGCTAAAATAAATTACAAATAATAAATGGAGTTTAACGTGAAAACATGCCTAAACTAAATCCCAATCCATTTTAAGAAATTATTCAACAAGATTAATTTATCTAAATTAATCCGCGCAAATAAGCTCATTTTATTAACAACAAGGAGAAAAAAGATGAACAGGGTAGTTGCCATTTTTGGATATAATAACACTCGATTATACGATGTAAAAAAGATAAAAGGTATTCTTGAGAAACAATCGATGTCATGCTTTGTAAAGAAGGGATTACCAATGAAGATAAAGCGGTATCTTCCTATTGCTTCGATACCAAGTTACATGGAACCCATCAAGAGATTAAGCAAGCTTACTGTTATTTAAAAGCCTGGCTTATTGCGCAAGATATACAAATTATTGGAATATTACCTTTTTCTGACAAAGGTATATTATTAGCTTCCTATGTTGCAGAAAGCTTAGGTTTAATTTCCGATAATTATATTAGGGCAATAACAGGTTTAGATAAATTAAAATTTAGGATAATGGAAGCGATTGAATTTACCCCTGCCTGGTATAAAAAACCAAAATTTCAAGAAGTAAAGCACATTACCGATAATCAAATTTTATGATCGGATCGCAGCCCCTGTCTATGTCAAACCCACTCAAGAAGGCAATAGTCGAGGAGGGTTTTTGGTTAAATCGGCTGAGGATATCGAGAAGGCTTTTCAAAATGTGGAACCCTATGTCAGTGATGGCGCCATTGTAGAGGAATGTGCTATCAATGCACGTGAGTTTAGTTTCGATACCGTTGCTGGAAAAAGCTGGATAACTGAAAAGGAAACCACCTTAGGCCATTATAAAGCCGAGATACAACAGATAATCCCCGCGCCATTACCACAAAATGAGTATGACAAATTAATCGAAGCAGGCAAATTGGTTGCCGAAATAAGTGGATCACAAGGCGGGGCTGCACATAACGAATTATTTTTATTTCCTGATGCATCAATCATGACCGTAGAGCCTAATAGACGACCCGCTGGGATGCACATATGGGATATGGCTGAGCATGCGTTTGAAAATTTTAAACCTTTTGAAATTTGGGTAAATTGGTCCATTGGAAATCAAGCGGCCATTTTTGAGGTTTTAGAAGCCCATCAGCATGTGGGTATAAGAATGATCCAAGCTTATGCAGATGGAAATATTATGGAATTCGATAAAGAAAATATTAATAAAATTAAAAACTGTTTTGCTGAAATTATTAAAATAAATATCTCAAAAAAAATAAATGATATTGTCTATGCGGATCCTAGAGATAATGCTGGATTTTTAGGTTATATCCTTGCTCGGGATAGCGATCCTAATAGATTAAAGGATTTACTTAAGGATGCATGTAACCAGGTGAGTCAATGTTTTGAAATTAAATCCTATAAAGAAGAGAATACCGATTTTTCGCTTATAAAAATGATTCGCGAAGAAGCCGAAAAGGAAAAGGTAATCATGCTAGATTGCGCTTATTTACAACCGTTGATAGAGCAATGGTGGGATAATTCTGATCGTGATATTAAACGACTGGACACTAAAGAACAGCTAAAACGTTTATTAATCAACACATTTAAAAATGAAGAGCAACTTAAATTAAGCAGAGTCGGTGTCAGTGAATATCATATCTCTGTAATACTTATGTTTGGATTATTTTCCAGGGAGGATCCGGATCTTGCTTACATGGTGCATGAGGCTTTATCCGATTTAGCACAAATAAACGATATTAAATATCCCTACGAAGATCATAAAAGAATATTTATTAAGCCAGAAGGCTTTGAGATGGGTGATTGGGGAAATGGAGCGGGTGCTATTAGTCCACATTGTGATGATTTATATGAAGCAGTCGATACCGATTTATTATCTTTAACGATTTGCAGAGATAAATTAAAGGTTTCAACGTTACTTTTTATGGCTGATCAAATATTTAAAAATTTATCCGATAATGAAATGGATAGATTGATAAAAATGGTTCCCTTATTTTCCTCTGGAAGAAATGTGACTGATAAAGTGATAGAAAGAAAACGTCCGGTTTTATTATGTAAAAATAATAGCTTTTTTATGTCACTTGATTATCGAGTCGATGAAAAGCGGGGCGATCGTATGCGCGTTCAAGACGATCAGGATTTGGCGTTATTAAAAAAAATTAAAAATAGTTTGAGTTGTGATAATGCTTTAAAAGCTGAATCGGAAGTAGGTAATTTTGTAATTTTATCAAACAGTAAGGTTTTACATGCCAGAGAGGCCATCAATGCAGTAAAAGAATTATGCGCATGGGATATGGATACTACACCGCGACTTCTTTTTAGGAGTAAAGGGCCTAGACAATAATTTAGATTATCGCATAAAAAAGGGATTTAATATGGAAAGTGATAGATTAATTGCAAGAAATGATAATAATGCTGAGGTTTACTATAAATCTGAAATAATATTGGATATCTTTTTATTTTTGATAGCCTCATGGTCTGAAATCGGATATGCCATTTTTACTAATTCTTCGGTTTCAGAGTCTATTTTAGATCCACTTCAGCGCTACCTCTATCCTTCATTATCACTTGAAACCGCTAACTGTATCACTCAGTATTTGAATGTAACCTCAGAAGTATTTAGTTTTACGGATGCCAGTCTCACCATTGCCACCATCCTAGATATAAGCACCAAAAGAAAAAAATTTCTAAAAGAAATAAGAAAGGGCTTTAATGAAATACAGAATGGCGAGATTAAAAAAATGGCTTTCTCATTAAATTTATTAATATTTTCTTTTTCTTTTATCATTATAGCGCTTTCTCCATGGACTGGCCTCAGAATGAGAAATTTTAATGATAATGTTTCATTGCCAGCCGGCATTAGCATGTTGATAGGTCAAATGACCATACTTCTATTACAATATTCTGGTTATATCTTTTCAACACCTAAGGCTATAGTCGATTTTTTTAATTCCCCGCGAGAGGATAAGAAAGATATATTTCACAATATCTTTTGCTCTAAAAAAGGCTTTGGATTTGCTTTACGAAGCGCAGCGAACGCCATAACAATGGGTTTACGTTTTCATGGTATTAGTTTATTTACGAATAAATTTCTATTTGGTGATAGTCGATTTAGTCTTTTTTATTCGCTTATTGCGCCAGTTTCCGTCACTTATAGAGTATTGACAGCCCAATCGTTGAAAGATTATCGAGATACCTTTAAAGAAAACAATGAGATCCAAGCACCGTTAATTAATAATGAATTACCTATTATGCCGATTGAAACGCTAAACAAATGTAGAGGGGCATTGATTGGATTATTATTTGGTTTAATTATCATGACCTTTTTACTAAGAACCTTTTCTACACCGGTATTGTTTACTGGACCTATAGAAAACCCTGAGAAAAACTATGACATTAAGGATACACTTTTGGGTTGTTTTGGCTTGTTATTGGGTGGATTTGCTTCTTTTCAATATTGCAAATTTATGTGGGGTTTAGGTAAAGAAGCCGCTACCAATATTTCAACACATCGTTTTTTTAGACCCTCTCGTCTGGCAACCATTACCACAAGTATAAACAACGATGCTCAAACCGCTTATGGCAGCATAGAACAAGGTCCGGAAAGCGCTCAAGTTAGTTCGAGAAGTAGGCTTCTCCCTTAATTTCGATGTCTTTTTGTTTAATTGAAATAAAAATTTTACTAGGTTTCTGCAAATTAGCGCCTTG
>CASFML010000075.1 GCA_949295795.1 uncultured Gammaproteobacteria bacterium
AGTTTTTGCAAATTGCTATCGATAGTTAAGGTAATACTTCTGCCTGCAATAGGTCGGGTTTGTTTTAATATTCTGATGATTTGACCATGTACATTCGTTTCTACTTGCTGGTAACCGACTGTACCGTGAAGCTGAGCTTCATAATATTTTTCTATACCAGTTTTGCCTATGAAATTACTCGCGCTGTAATTAACAGGATCGACACTTTGTAATTCTTTTTCATTAATTCTACCCATATAACCTACAATCGCTGCAAAAGAAGCACCTTGTGGGTAAAAACGAATCATTTGCGCTTGTATTGCGACACCTGGAAAGCGATAGCGCTCTAGGGAAAATTTAGCGACTTCTTCTTCATTTAATTTTAAGCGAATTGGGACAGGTTCAAAACGATGATGTAAGCGCCGTTGACGGTTAAACTGTTTTAAGTCTTCTGCATCAATTTTGATGAAGGAACCTAATTGTTGGATGGTGGCATCTATATTTTTAACTCTATCAGGTGTTATAACTAGATTAAAAATAGGTTTATTCTCTGCTAGTAAGACACCATTTCTATCATATATTAAGCCGCGATTGGGTTCTATCGGCACTAGGCTCAGCTGATTTTGCCGGGCTAAGGTGGTATAAAGCTTGTGCTGAAAAACTTGTAAATAAATTAGCCGGCTTAGCAATAAAAGCGTTAAAATCGATATACCAATGAGAATTGCGATAGCTCGACGTTTAAACAACTTATGCTCTTGGTGAGTGTTTTTAAAAGTATTAATTGGCTTGAGCATAAAGTTGATCGTGCCTTAATTTAATGCTGAATTGATAGCAGAGTTCTTTTATACTTTTGTACTTAAATGGTCTAGCCGCCCGCAATCATGGCATAAATGTAAGTATAATGATGACATTTTTGCCTTGGCTTATCGTTTACAATTGTGAAAGTCTCGTCAGTACCAAGAATATATTTTATCAAACATTTAATTTTTTTGAGTATATAAAAAAGTAAAGATTTAAAACAGGTTTAAATTAAATATGATTTCTTCACATGAGTTATTTAATAAAGCTAAGCAGTTTATTCCAGGGGGGGTAAACTCTCCGGTTCGTTCCTTTAATGCCGTGGGCGGTGATCCAACATTCTTTTCCCATGGGAAAGGAGCTTACTTATTTGATGTTCAGGGTAAGTCGTATATCGATTATGTAGGATCGTGGGGGGCATTAATACTTGGGCATGCACCTGAAAAAATTGTGATCGCTGTAGAAGAAGCTGCTAAGCGGGGCTTAAGTTATGGCGCCCCCACCGCAGCAGAGATTGATTTAGCAGAAAAAATTTCCAATTTAATGCCTAGTTTAGCAAAAGTACGTTTAATGAACTCAGGCACCGAAGCAACCATGACCGCAATACGCCTTGCTCGTGGCTATACTGGCCGCGATAAAATCCTAAAGTTTAATGGTTGCTATCATGGTCATGTTGATGCCTTGTTAATAAAAGCGGGGTCCGGATTAGCTAGTTTTGGTATACCCGATAGTGCAGGCGTGCCTAAAGTAATTGCACAGCAAACCTTAAGTGTAGACTTTAATAATCTAGAACAAGTTACTCAAACATTTATGCATTATGGTAAAGAGATTGCTGCTGTTATCGTCGAGCCTATCGCAGCGAATATGAACTGTGTTTTGCCATTATCTGGTTTTTTAGAAGGTTTACGTGAGTTATGTAATTACTATGGAAGCGTACTTATTTTTGATGAAGTAATATCAGGGTTTAGGGTAGCTTTAGGTGGCGCGCAAGAAATTTATCAAGTGAAACCCGATTTAACCACGCTGGGTAAGATTATTGGCGGTGGTTTACCTATTGGAGCTTTAGGTGGGCGAGCAGAAATTATGGACTGCTTGGCGCCGTTAGGGGAGGTTTATCAAGCAGGTACTTTATCGGGAAACCCGGTCACAGTAGCCGCAGGTCTTGCAACCTTAAATCTAATTAGTCAACCAGGATTTCATGCAGAGTTAAGTATAATAAATGAAAAGTTAACGTCAGGATTATTAGAGCTTGCTAAAACAGCTAATATTCAGCTTAAAGCACATTACATAGGAGGGTTGTTCGGGTTTCTTTTTAGTCAAGAAGCTAAAGTTTACAATTATCAACAAGTAAAATTGTCCAATCAGTTACTTTTCAAAGAATTCTTTCATAGAATGTTAGCAGAAGGCATTTATTTTTCACCTTCAGCTTTTGAGTCAGGTTTTATATCGAATGCCCATGGAGTCCAAGAAATAGAATTTACTTTAGCTGCCGCAGAAAAAGTATTTTGCAAACTACAAGAGCAGAATTTAATAATTTATTAACCTTTTATTTAGCAGCTACGGATAAATATAATAAGTTTCGTGATAAATTAATAATTGAAGAAGCTAAATTAAATGATTTGAATCGAAACTTTATTAAATTGATGTTAGGGCCTTTAGATGAAAGGGTTAATGAAACTAATGTTTTATCTGATCTTTAGCAAGCAGTTAGATTGTGTGAATCAATTAAGGCTTGCCATCGATCAAGAATTTCAAACAAAGCAAAAAATTAAAGAAAAATTAACTTTGCTTGCAAGTCCTGAAATTGTTAAATTTTATTTAAATCGTATTGATCCTTACGATGCAGAAAGTTTAAAAAATATGGAAAATGAGTTGCCTTCTACTCAAGCCATAGCATCAACAAGTTATCATAATACAGCAGCCCCACAATCGAGTGTTTGCACCGTCCCTGCTGCATTCTATTATTCGCCGCCTTTGCCTGTTGTTTATTCTATAGAGGCTGTTCCTTCTCAACCATTTTATTTAATGTAGTTTATTGTTGACCGAGCAAAACGACTATCATTCTTTCGGGCTTAATCCTTTGAAAAGCATGTCTAATTTGCTCTGAATTTACCGAATTAATTTTTTGTTGATAGGAATCTAAATAATTTAAAGGTAGTTTATAAAAGCCAATTTTCTCAATAGCGATTAAAATTTCTTCATTGCTCGCAATTGAATTTGGAAAACTGCCTATTAAAGCTTGCTTGGCCCCTAATATTTCTTGTGAGGTTGGACCTTTTGCTAGAAAATTCTTTAAGGTTTGTTGCGTTAGAGAGAGTGCTTTAGCTGCTTGATCTCGACGTGTTTGTAGTACGATAAAAAAAGGGCCAGCAACTTGCAGGGGTTTGAATCCACTATTTATACCATAACATAACCCCCTTTTATTTCTAACCTCATTAAAAAGTTTTGAGGTAAGAATCCCACCACCTAAAATTTGGTTCCCCACAAGAAGTGGAAAATAATCTGGATCGTTGACAGCAATACCTATTTGCCCTAAAAAAATAGTCGTTTGTTTGGATGGATAAGGAATTTTTACTATATGATTTTTTAAATGAGGAAAGGTAGGTGAATTGATAGAGATATTGGTTTTCCCTTTCGAGAGCATTGCAGAAATCTGTTCAGCGATAGCTATCGCTTTAGCTTTAGTTATATTTCCTACAATGGCAATCATTGCATTTTGCGCCACATAGTTCTGGTGATAAAAATTTAATAATTTTTTTTGAGATAGTTGCTCAATGCTGTTTTTGTTTCCTAATATAGGTGAAGCATAAGGGTGTGGTCCATATAATGTTTGATAAAAGGTTTTAGAGGCAATCGCGGTAGGCGTTTGTGCTTCCTGTTTTAGGGCTATAATCATTTGTTTTTTGATTCGATTTATTGCAAGTTCGGGGAAAGTGGCATCCTTAAGTAAAATCGAAAAGTTGCTTAATGCGGGATTGAAGAATTGTGGTGCACTGAGTGAACGTAGATTTAAGACCGTCATATCTTGATTGGTATTTGAGCTAAAATGGGCTCCAACGGTCTCAAAACGAGTTGCAATTTGATCTGCATTTAAATTTTGGGTGCCTTGATCGAGCATTTGGGCAGTAAATTGAGCTATTCCTGGTGAGCTATTATCTTGAGCAGAACCCGCATGAAGCAATATTCCGATATCTATAATGGGTATTTCGTTTTTAGCAACAAAATAAACGGGTATGCCATTTTTTGTAGACCAATGATCAATTTTTAGCGTAATGGGTGAAATTTCAGCTTGCGACGTTTCAATAAAAAATAACGTTAAAAGAATTAAAAAATAAAAATAATTAGGACGCATGCTTAGATCCTATAACGGATAAAGAATTGGAATTAGTTGAATGGTTAGATAAAGGAATCAAGTAAGCTATAGTCAGATGTGAAGCTAGCAAATATTTATTGGCGACAATTTGTATTTGACGTGGAGTGATAGCATTAATATGTTTTAGATAATCTCGTTCAATTTGCCAAGGCAAATTAATTGCAGCTAAGCTTCCTAGTTCGTTGGCTTTAG
>CASFML010000076.1 GCA_949295795.1 uncultured Gammaproteobacteria bacterium
ATAATAAAATGCATAACTTGCCGTTAAAAAGATTTAAAATCGGTTTGTTACTCAGTCTCTTTTCCTTTACAAGCTTAGCGCAGGCGCAAACCGATTCGGCGTCATCGATACCTGCCTATCAACGTTTAGAAAAGAAATTAGCCTTTTACCAACAGGCAGCACAAAATCCTTGGCCGCGTTTAGAAACTGACCAGGTATTGTCAGTAGGTATGCAAGACCCGGCCGTTGCGGTATTACGCCAGCGCTTATGTGCCAGTGAAGATTTAGAAGAAAGTGCTTGTACTCGTGTGGCTAACCCGAATGATTTTGATGAACAAGTTGAAGATGCAGTCGCTTTGTTTCAAGAACGCCATGGATTAAATGATGATGGTATCGTCGGTGCCACCACCCGACAAGCGCTGAATGTTTCCGCAGCAGAACGTTTACATCAAATTCAATTTAATTGTCAGCGTTGGTCACGTTTAATTAACTTAGCCAATCCTGCTTATATTTGGATTAATGTACCTGACCACCGTTTACGTTTAATTAAGGATCATCATGCGATTCTAACGGCTCGAGTAATCGTGGGTAAACCCTCAAGGCCTACACCAGAGATAAATTCTCATGTCACACGAATTATATTAAATCCTTATTGGACGGTGCCTCCGGGAATTGCACGTAGAGATGTTATTCCTAAAGCCATGCGGGATCCCAATTATTTGCATCGTAGTCATATTCGAATCTATGCAAGGAATCAACCCAATAAAGAATTAGATCCCCACACTGTGGATTGGTTAGCCGTGAAAAAAAATCCTGGGAGTTATATTTTACGACAGGACCCGGGGCCGCATAATTCCTTGGGACAAATTAAATTTGAATTTGCTAATCGACATCTTGTTTATCTACATGATACACCGGCAAAGGGTTTATTTGATGCAGAGCGGCGTTTGTTTAGTTCCGGTTGTGTGCGTTTAGAAGATCCATTTGAATTTCTTGAAGCATTAGAGGAGATCGATCCAACATTGCAACAAGCAGCACCGCGTATTGAAGCCGCTTTAGCGTCAGGAGGAACGACAGTGATCAATTTGAAAACGGCGATACCGATACATCTGACTTATATTACTGCCTGGGTAGATAAAAATGATGTCTTACATTTTTGGGATGATGTGTATGGTCGCGATCCCGTGCTTCCTACTAATAAGCAACAATTAGCTAATGATTTGCCAGAACCTATCTAGTGATAGGTTCTTAGGCAGAGTTGTCTATTCTGATTTTACATTAATTTGTCATTTCAATCTGAAAGCAATCGGACGAATTGGTGTTATTGGCTGCTTTTGACGATTTAGACTGGAAGAAAAAGGAAGTATGCGATACAGCTGCTGCAAGCCTCGAAACAGAGACGGTATTCCAAGCGTTACGCAACGCTTTAGTTAGCGACTGAGATTCTCTTTGACGGCAAATATTGACTTCTTCTTCAATTAATAAGCTTGTCATATTCTCTTTATTATTCGTTGTAATATCACTGAAGTTTAATCGATTAAAGGGCAAACGAATTTTCAGTTTTGACAAAACAGCAAGGCTTGCCGAAGTTAAACAATAGCTCATCAACGCTGCTGCCGCATATACACTGACACCGATACCCAGTTCGATATAACTATAGGGATTGCCTTGATTGGCGATACAAGCGATCAGAATAGCTAAGGCATTGGTAATGCCCAATCGGTAAGTCCAGTGCTGGTTGATGGGGATCAGTAATAATGAAAGGAGTAGCATCGTTGCATTAATCGTATAAGGCAATACTAAACTGAGTAAAGACTCATCATTGTTTAGTTTGTCCATCAGATCCGCAGTTTGAAACAATTGTTTATTCTCATCCAAAAGAGGTATCAATAACTGTCTCGCTTTTTCTTCAATAATATGCTGGTACATTGCATAAGTGGTTAAACTAATCTGAACTAAGGATTCAATTCCGTGAATTAAGTGTTTGAAATAGATTGATGATTTGAAAATATTTTTATTGAAAATAGTCAATTCAGCACGACGCATCATTCCAGTGCCTAGACCTGCAAAAAAGAAGGGGGCTGCACTCCAGGCAAGTCTTGAGAAATACTTGTTTCTTTCATAAAGATATAAATTAGAACCGAGTACCTCTTCAGCATTAAAGAAAGGTGTCCAGGTTTCATTGAGTAACGCATTAAAGGTTTCTTTAAAAGCTTTAAGGTCTGGAATAGCAATACAAAGCGCGGTCGAATTAAAGGGGGTATTGGCGAGTGGGGTATTAAAGTGTAATTGCAATGTATTTGATGCGTTAGCTGAATGAGCGTGCGTGGAGTAAAAAGTAACTTGGCTTTGAAGCGATGAGTTCCAAAGATTCAGAAAACCTTTCTCTATCATCAACGTACAACTATCGCTTGCTTTTCTAGGAAAATCTGAATCTAGAAATGACAGGTTTGCCTTTGGTCCTTCTAAAACCGTTGTTATCACAACACAACGGATAGCCTGTTTAGGATAAACTTGAAAAAGATCCTTAAGTTTTACGATATAACAATTATCAGATTGGATTTCTAATTTCTTAGTTTCAGCCATAACTGTCAATTTTTGTGTTTGATACCAAGGGTCAACAAAAATTTTAGTTAACTGCAGAAGATAGCGGTAGGAAATCTTGTGCGGAGAAATGAATGCAAAAAGAGCAGGGGCTTGTTTTAACTCACACATTTTAGCATCAATCAGGCAAGCAGTTTTGCGTAATGTATTGAAATCACGTTGTGTAAGTAAACCAAAACCAAGGTTGAAGGCGTCAAAGCTAAAACTATTTTCATCTAAACCTAATAAGGCTTGATAATAATCTTCTGCTAATTTTGCTGGATAGTTTTGCTTAATTAGGCTTTGGATAACAGTATGTTTGGAAGGAATGCTTCCTCCTCCGATGACAACACGGATTAAACTGAGTGAATAATGCATAGGACTCCAGGCATCATAGTATTCTAAAAAATTCTCCGAACGTAATTTATGGTTACTATTAAGGTAATGAATAAGATCTTGTGATTCAGTTTGCAATTGCTCGTGTTCTCTTCCGATGGTATGTAATAGTTCGTGAATAATGGAATCTACATTATGCGTTTTCCAATCGCCCCTCCATCCTCCACCAATAAAGCAAGACATATAACCCCATTTATTTCCATTAATGTCCTCTCGAGCGCCCAATTGAGCGTTACATCCATAACCATCAACTATAATGTGGCGAGTTTTTTCATGTGATGGGGGTGTATCCACTTTAAATTGGAACAATGGAAAAAGAAGTCGATTTAAAATATTCGCTGCTTGACGAATAGCTTGTTCAAGTGCAGGTGCTTGTCTTGCTTGATCACTCAAATCAAGGTGAAAATCGAGGGGAAAGCTATTGCTTGTTGAATAATTAGTGAGAGACCAACTCTGGATGGTAGAGTATTGCATTTTTATTATCGCTTGTATTAAAAAAAGGCGACTAATATATAGAGACAAACTTAAATAAAGCTGAAGGAAGATTTGTTGTTTAGTTTTTTGTCTATTGAGACAATAGAAAGCGCTTGGATAGACTAAAATTTTTTTAATTATAAAAATTAAATACAAAATATTGAAAAATTATTAAATAAAATGAAATAATTTATGTTAGGATCAACCCCATAATTTTTTGATTGTGAGGGTAATATGCGTGCGTTAAAATCAAAAAAAATAACTGAACTTGAAAAAAGATTGGTAGAAAGAATTAGATTATTAAAAGAAAGGATTAAAAAACTTCCTGCTTATCCACGAAGAAAAAAGGATGAAAAAAATCGACAAGATTTTTCTGTCATTTTTTTATTCGCCGCCTTAATGGGGGTCATGATTTTTGGATCGGGATGGCTAGCCGTTGCTGTATCAGGAACGATTTTAAGCTTAGCCATCGTTGAGTTAGGTTTATTTTTATAGATTGCGCTTGGTTTTAGTGGCAAGCCTTTATATAATACTTATTCGTGGCTACGTGATGTATTCACTTCGCAAAAAATAAAGAATCAAAATAAAGATTTCGATCAATTGGATAACCAACTGCTGGAGCTAGAAAGCTTAGCCGCTAAAAAATCCTTCTTAATAGCAAGAATTAATTATCAACTCAATGATGTCTTACAATGGCTTCCCTCTAGGTTTTTTTCAGAAGAAAATACCGAATTTGAGTCGCTTTCTTTAAAAAAGCAGATGCGACGATTAGAACAAACAAGGCGAGAACTTCCCGCTTATAGGCGAAGAAAAAAAGACCGACAGGTTTCTGATGAAATAAACGAATATTGGAAATATTATTTGCTCGGTCTGATATTTTTAGGTGCGATATTAATTTTTTTTGAATTATTCTATCCACCCATAGTCTTATTAATACCTGCTACGATGGCGCTTTTGTTTATTCCGATTACTATAGCGATTGCATTTGGGCCTATAATGGCGAGTAATATTGGGCGTATAAGTTACTTATTTATACGCGACTTGTTTAGTTCGAAGACTATTAAGGCTGAAAATAAACAACTCACTCAATTGGAAAGAGCGCTAGCTAAATTAGTTGATTTAGAAAATCAATTAGAGCAAGTTTCTAAGAAAATATTTGATAAGCTTGAATCCGTCGATATCTCAATGCAGAATGCCGAAGTGAATAAGGTAAAAGGTGGCTTTTTTAAAGATTCAAAAAGTAGTCCTTCTGAGAGCAAGAATAGCTTTAAATATGGAGCTATGTTTCCGGAAGCTCCAGTTGATCAAGTGGCAAATACTCCATTATCCATGCCCAGCTTAACGAGTTAAAGAAATAATTATTTCTGATGGAATGCAGGTGAGTTTTTTAACATTTGACGCAATAGCCACCTCATCTGAAACCTTTAAGCAATCAATAAGGCCGCTGCTACCTTGCGACCTTCCGACATCAGTACGGTATAGGTGCGGCAGGCAGCACCATTATTCATCACTTCAATACCGATGTTTTTCTGATAAAAGACATTGAGTAATGGTGGATCGGGAAAGGCGAGCTTCTCGCCACTGCCGAGTAAGACAATACTGGGTTGTAAATCAGTAATTATTTGTAAATATTGCTCGGTTAAATCAGCGATGGAATGCGGTGGCCAAGGCGCGATTAACTTATCCGGCATGACAATCAAACTATTTCGAATTTTTTGTTCATTAATTTGAATAAAATCTTTAGTATAGGCGCGAATCTGATAACGCCCTTCGCCTGTATCAAGGTTTAATTCCATAGCGGGACTATCAAGTTAAAAATATTTACGTTAAATTATACACTATGATAAAAATACTGATACTTATTGCCTATTTGAGCATGAGTTATTTTTTAGTTTCAAGTCATGTGAGTGCAACCACAATGTCAAACAACTTAAACAACCCCGCAGCGCATCGACCCTTACAATTGGTCACATTGGATAGTCCTGAGCATAGCGTGTTAAGAACGCCGGCAAAAACCATTCAGTTTCCGCTGGATAGTGAAACCCAACAATTTATTAGGGATTTGCAGATTTTTTTTCGTGATCTGAAAAGCCCTTTAGGTAATCCAGCGGGATTAGCTGCGCCACAAGTGGGTCACGCATTACGAATTATTATTATTCAGATACCTGAAACCGCTAAAGCCAAACGTAAAGATGTTTATGATGTCGTTCCACCCACGGTACTCATTAATCCAACATATACGCCGGTGGAAGTGGGGGGTGAGCATAAGGATTGGGAAGGGTGTTTTTCAGTGCCGGATAGAATGGGCGAAGTGTATCGTTACAATGAAATTCATTATACGGCTTACACACCCGAGGGTAAGCAAATTAATGCCGTAGCACATGGATTTTTGGCAAGATTGATACAACATGAAGTGGGTCATTTAAATGCCGAGCTTTATATTGATCGCTTACGTCCGGATTGTCGCTTTGATTTGGTTGAAAATATAATGAAAATGATGCGAGCGACTGTTGCAGATGAAAAAATTAAATAATCAATTTTATAAAGATAGAATGTTGCTTTTAGTACTGTAAGGGACTTA
>CASFML010000077.1 GCA_949295795.1 uncultured Gammaproteobacteria bacterium
ATTTATGTTGTTGCGACTTAATTTGTGGATTGAGGTACCTAGACACGGATCGACGTTGTTGCCAATTTTTCAGGTAGAGATTGGCTAAAGCGGGATCACGAATAATTAATAAATTTTCTGCATTTTTATTTTGTGCCGCTTTAGTAAAATTAAATGAACCCGTAATGACTGCTTTTTCATCAATAATCATGATCTTATTGTGGGCAATGGCGGGTTTGTAATCGATCCAACAGGGGATATGCTGATTAACTAAAAAACGTGAGGCACTATATCTTTGCGTTTTTTGACTTTTATCCAATATCACATTGACCTTGACCCCGCGTTTTTTTGCTGCAATCAAATGAGCGGCAATTGGAGCGGAAGTAAAACTATAAGCTTGCACAAAAATAGACTGCTTAGCGGCGTCGATTACATCTGTTATTTCAGCTGTGCAATTTTGTCCAGGGGTAAAACAAACTTGTATCTTTGGGCAACTGTTGGAGTTACTAATAGCTAAACTATTAGAGATATAACAAACACTGAATAGAAAAAAAATAGAGAGTATTCTTTTAAACATAGGGGTTCTTTAATAAGTTTTAATATTGTTGTTAGTCTATTTCGATATCTATAAATTGAGAGGCTTACCTTAACAAGATCTTTAAAAGAGGTGCGAGTTCTTTTTTTTGGATACTACAGCGTAATCGTCTTACGCGTAGGATAGCATTTAGATCGGCTAGTGCAATCGAAAAGTTTTCATTCATGATTAAATAATCATATTCGTCATAATGTCTTAATTCAGCCTTAGCATCAGCCATGCGTTTTTTTATGACATCTTGTTTATCTTGGGCTCTAAGCTGCAATCTTTTTTCTAATACTTCCCAGGAAGGAGGAATAATAAATATTCCTATGGATTCTGGCATTTTTTTTCTTATTTGTTGGGCACCTTGCCAATCAATCTCAAGAATAATATCAATACCTGCTTCTATCTTTTTTGTTACCCATTCATGTGAAGTACCATAATAATGGCCAAAAACGATTGCATATTCTAATAAGGATTTTTTTTGGATAAGTTGGTTAAATTCAGTTTGATCTATAAAATGATAATCTACGCCATCTTTTTCACCGGGCCGTGGTGGTCTGGTGGTATAGGAGATTGAAACTTCTAAATTAGATACAGACTCTAATAGTGCATTCACAAGACTGGTTTTTCCACCTCCTGAAGGGGCTGAGATAATATAAAGTGTGCCTGGCATATTCATAATTTACTCGATATTTTGCACTTGTTCGCGCATTTCCTCGATTAAAACCTTGATATTAACCGCGGATAATGTCAGTTCAGCATTGAATGATTTAGAAGCTAAGGTATTTGCTTCACGATTCAGTTCTTGTAACAAAAAATCAAGCTGTTTACCTTGAGCTTTAGTTTTTACTAATAAATTCTTAAATTCATGAAGATGGATCTGTAATCGATCCAATTCTTCTGCAATATCTGTCTTCTGAGCAAATAATAACATTTCTTGCTCTAAACGGTTAGGGTCTAAATTCGTTTTAATCTCATGTAATCGAGCAAGAAGTTTTTCACGTTGTAGATTTAAAATCTGAGGTAATTGAGCTTGGATTTGCTGTGTGAGATTTGTCAACTTAATTAAACGTTGATTTAATAATTTAAAAATAGCATCGCCTTCATTACGACGTACCTTACAAAAATCATCCAAGGTTTCAGAAAATAGACTCATTAACTCGGGTTGAATGACTTCAATATTTAATTCAGGAGATTTGAGTAATTGTGGCCAACGTAATAATTCTCCTGGATTTATGGGCATGTTAGTATGGGCAAGTTGAGCAATTTTATGGTAGGCGCTGATAAGCGACTGCATTAATTCTTCATCGACCTCAATCGGCATTGCTTTATTGAGATAAGGCTTATAACGTAACTTTGCTTCTATTCTGCCGCGTTGTAGGCATGCTTGGATTTGTTTTCGAATTAAGGGTTCTAATTGACTAAAGGTATCTGGGAGGGATAGAACGATTTCTAAATAACGATGATTGACGCTACGAACCTCCCAAACAGCTTGACCCCATTCGGCTTGTTTTTCTTTTCTGGCAAAAGCCGTCATGCTATTGGTCATGGTAATTTTCAAGTTAAAAAGTATAATGCCTATCTTTAAAGCTTCTATTTTAATCACTCTACAAATAAAATCTAGTTTTTATAAAAGGAAAAATAATTATGCGTGCGACACAACGTGCTTTTGACGAACTTCGTACTATCGAAATAATTCGTTCTTATACGAAATATGCTGAAGGTTCGGTCATGATTGCATTTGGCAATACCAAAGTACTTTGTACAGCGAGTGTTGTCCCTGGCGTACCCAAATTTTTGAAAGGATCAGGTCAAGGTTGGATTACCGCAGAATATGGCATGTTGCCTCGATCCACACATACTCGTTCTGAGCGGGAGGCAAGTCGCGGTAAACAAACGGGTCGAAGTTTAGAAATTCAACGTTTGATTGGTCGCGTTTTACGAGTAAGCGTTGATCTGAAACAGCTGGGTGAAAATACTATTTATTTAGATTGTGATGTGATCCAAGCGGATGGTGGAACTCGAACGGCTGCTATTACTGGCGCCAGTATCGCATTGAGAGATGCCTTAACAGTCATGCATAAAACAGAAGAGTTGTTAAACGATCCTTGGCGATATTTAATTGCTGCAGTATCAGTCGGAATCTATCAAGGTCAGGTGCTCTTGGATCTTGATTATGCAGAAGATTCTCAAGCCGAAACGGATATGAATGTAATCATGACAGAGCAGGGCGGAGTTTTGGAAGTGCAAGCCACAGCTGAAAAAAATGCCTTTTCTAAATTGCAACTGCAGGAAATGTTAGCTATCGCAGAAAAAGGAATCAATCAATTGTTTGAGAAACAACAAAAGGCTTTAGAAGGTTAACTAAAAATTTTATAGGCTTATGCAATTAAATAGAGTTAAGTTTTGCTTAATAATCTATTATTAAACTGGTGCTCAGAAATTTATTAAGAGTATCATGCATGTTAAAAAATATTATCGATAGACATAAAACCTATTTTAAGGAAAAAATAAATGAATTTAACTTAGCAAAAGAAACAGAGGCAAAACAAGAAGTTGAAAAAGAATAAGCTAAAAGAAAAAAATTAGAAGAAGAAAAGGCTTCGTTTGAAAACTTAAAATTGAAACATTCTCTCTTTGGAGACTCTGGAAATGGAAAGACTGGAATTCCTTGTGCTTATAATCAGAAGAGAGTTTTCAAAGCAGGTGCACCTAAAGATCACGCTGAACCGCCGAAAAATACAAACTTATAGGAATATTTAAGACTTCACGGAAGTTTCCTTTAAACAAGTTAGCATATGATCGAGATAAGCTTGTTCGGGCTGGCTCGGTTAAATCAAAATAATTTAAAAAAATTATAATAATTTCTTCTAATTTAATTTTAGGAAATTTTTTTCAGTAGGTTCCTATATCAAAATTTATTTTATAAGGACAGAGGTTTTATTTTGCAAATAGTTTCTAATAACTTAGCTGAAACTTGATAAGGGTCCGCATTGGCTCCCGGACGCCTATCTTCAATATAGCCATATCCTTGTTCGGCAACTGAATTTGGAATGCGAATAGAAGCCTGTCGGTTAGCTATACCGGAAGAAAAATGCTGAATGGGTGCGGTTTCATGTGTGCCCGTTAAACGTTCTTCTAAACGATAACCATAATAATTAATATGGTCTGTATGGTGCTTTTTTAATGCCTCTATAGCGGCATAAATGGCTTTCATTCCATTCTTCTTGTTGCGCATGGCTAGGGTTGAAAAGTTTGTGTGCTTTCCTGCGCCATTCCAATCACCTTTTATGGGTTTTGGATCTAAACTGGCATTAATATTAAATTTTTCACCTAATCGATATAATAACCAACGCGCTAACCAAAGATGATCTGAAACAGTTAATGGATCAGCTGATTCTGAATGGAGGCCCCGATAACCTATTTGAAATTCCCATTGGCCAGGCATCACTTCTGCATTGACACCAAAAAGCATGAGTCCTGCTTGTAAACAAGCCTGAGTATGTTCTTCCACAAGGGGTCTGCCAAAAACCTCATCGGCTCCTACGCCACAATAGAAAGGTCCTTGAGGAGCAGGATATCCAGATTCTGGCCAGCCTAAGGGACGCATGCCGCGAAATAACGTATATTCTTGTTCAAATCCTATCCAACACTGTTGTGTTTTTCCACCGTTTTCCATGAAATAACGAAGTAAAGCACGAGTGTTGCTAACATGAGGTGTGTTATTAATATTAAATACTTCACACAGCAATAGGTAGTTCCCCTTTCCTAGAATTGGATCAGGAAAAAAAACAACGGGTTTTAAAATAAGATCAGAACATTTTCCACTCGATTGATAAGTGGAAGAGCCATCAAAACTCCATTCAGGGAAATCTTGTAAAGCAACAGCTTTGATATCAAGTTTTAAAATCCGGATTTTGCATCGTAGTTTTTGTACCGGCTTAGAACCATCCATCCAAATATAGGTTACTTGTGATAGCATCAAGGGTTTCTAACTATTTGTTAGTTTTAAAAATAAAATCGATTATAAATCAAGATTAAACCTTTTAAAAGTTCTTGAATGTGTTTATTTTTTTAACCAATATCAAGAATTAAATAAAAAAATTGCTACAATGAATACGTTCTTAATTTAAAAAATAGATTTTTTTACTCAGGAATTAAAAAATTGTTAAAGCGTGATATCTCCACCACTAATATCTTAATTGCCGCTGCGGGCGGTATGATTGGTTCGGCATGGTTATTTACGCCTTTTATAGGTGCCCAAATGGCTGGGCCGAATGCGTTGATAAGCTGGATGATTGCAGCACTTTTTATGTTATTCATAGCGCTACCATTATGTGAATTAGGAACTATGTTGCCTATTTCCGGAGGGTTATCTAATTATCCAACTTACACACATGGTAAGGAAGTGGGATTTTTATTTTCTTGGATTACTTGGCTTGCCTATGTCGTCATGACCCCTATAGAAATCCAGGCTATTTTGCAATATAGCAGTCATTTTTTCCCTTTTTTGTTAATTAAAGAAGCGACTTATTTCAAGTTATCACATGCAGGTTATCTAGCAGCGATGCTGATCATGTTTTTAATTGTGATATTAAATAGTTATGGCATTAAATTCTTAGCAGAATGTAATAAATATGCAAGCATTGTGAAATTTCTTTTACCCTCGATTGCTATTGTGGCTTTAATACATACTTCGTCTTCATTGCAAAATATTACGCTGGATTTAACTCGCAAATCAAGTTGGATAGAGATATTTTCAGCGTTATCTGCAGGTGGAATTGCCTTTGCTTTTACGGGCTTTCAAAATGGTTTGATGTTAGCGGGAGAAGTTAAAAATCCACAAAAAAGTATTCCCATTGCTATTTTAGGTGCAGTGTTAGTAGGATTTATTCTCTATTTTATGTTGCAGTTAAGTTTTTTAATGGCAGTTCCACAAGCTTATTTGCAGCATGGCTGGCATCAGCTAAGTTTCCCAGGGGATAGTGGGCCTTTGGTAGGATTAAGTTTATTGTTAGGTCTGAGTGTGGTAGCGCTATTATTATTATTTGATGCGGCTTTTTCACCCTTAGGAACAACTTTAGTCTATACTGCCGCCACATCGCGAATTCTTTATGGTATGGCATTAAATAAACATTTACCGCCATTCTTTTTAAGACTAAATCGTTATCAAATACCGTACGTTACACTTTACGTTAATTTTTTTGTCGGAATTTGTGCATTTTTACCGTTTCCAGGTTGGCAAAAAATGGTGGCTTTTTTATCCTCAGCCAGCATACTTTCCTATGGGATAGGACCTATTTGCTTATTAGCATTACGCAAGATGCAACCTGAACAACACCGACCTTTCAGATTATCAGCAAGTTTAATTATTTGTCATATTGCATTCTATGTTGCTAATTTAATGCTTTATTGGTGTGGTTTTTCGGTAATATGGAAACTTTATCTCGCTATTTGGGTAGGCTTTGTTATCTATCAGTGTTATCAAAAGCGGCGTTTTTGGGTCAATAATTTGAGTTTATTTTGGTTCTTTTCTTATTTAAGCTTTTTGTTATTACTTTCTTATTTAGGTCCCTTTGGTGGTATAGGATGGTTAAAATTTCCATTTGGGATGCTAGTGATCCTTCCTTTTAGTCTATTAATGCTCTATTTATCACAATATTGCTTAGTTAAAGATCAAGCCATAGAAGAATCCTTTGCATTAATGAATAAACAATTGCAAGATTTTTAATTCAAAATAGCCGTTTTCTCATTGGGTATTTTCTATCTCAAGGCAAAGGGCAGAATATTAATTGTATCACTTTGCTGGCTTTTAGGAGGCGAAAAGACTAAATAGAGAACCGTATTGAGTCGTTTTTTCTGATTTGGAAAGAGCATGCTACTACTCTAATAATAACTGCACACGTTAATAGGTTAACTACTTAATTGGTTTTTAAACAGAATGAATAGAGTTTTTTATTGGAATCAGAATGCACGCTTAAGCATGGCCAATAATACGAACTTCGGGTATCAAGCGAATATGAAATTTGTGAAAAACACAGTCAGCAATTTTTTCAATTAACGCTTCAATATCAGTTGCACTAGCATGACCATTATTAATAATAAAATTAGCGTGTTTACTTGAGATAGTGGCGCCCCCTATGGTTAAACCTTTAAGTTCGCAAGCTTCGATCAAACGTGCTGCATGTTTACCAGGAGGGTTACGAAATACTGAACCACAATTGGGTTCATTAGTCGGTTGAGTGTCAGCGCGATATTTAAGTAAATCACGAATTTTGCTTAAGGATTTTTCTTTATTACCCGATTCTAATTGAAATTCTGCCGCAAGATAAAACTCATCAGGGAATACACTCACATTACGATAAGCAACTTTATATTCACTCGGATAACGAATCTTTTTTTCTCCTTGGCGATTTATAACAAGTACTGATTTCACTATATTCCATGTCTCGGAGTCATCGCATCCTGCATTCATGACTAAGGCCCCTCCGATGGTTCCAGGAATACCCGCTAAAAATTCAGCACCCATTAAATTTTTTCTTGCTGAAAATCGCGCGAAAGCGGGGGATGCAACACCCGCTTCCGCATAAAGTGTCACAGGATCAATACTTTTTAATTTGATGAGTGCTCCTTGAGTAATAACAACGGTCCCTTTGATGCCGCCATCGCGTATGAGTGTATTACTGCCTAAACCTAAAAAAATTAATGGTTCTTGTTTTGGTAACTGTTGAATAAAATCAACGAGATCATTCATATCAGCAGGTTTATAAAGTCGATCGGCTTTACCGCCGACTTGCCATGAAGAGTATTCAGCCATTGCAGCGTTTTCTATGAGTTGACCGCGTAGATTTTGCATAAATTATTCGTTCACAATGGTTAGGGCTAGTTTTTGTGCAATACTGCCAATATCTCCAGCACCTTGTAATAGTAAAACATC
>CASFML010000078.1 GCA_949295795.1 uncultured Gammaproteobacteria bacterium
GACTTCAATACCTCGTTCCATTTTTAAATGACCTTTACCGTCCGGACTGGGATCACCGATTTGTACTTGACGTAAATCTGCTGAGGCAGGCAGTGGGCAATCTCTTTCCCAATTAACATTAACGTAATGATATCCTTCTTCGTTTGCACCACAGACAAAATCAGCTAATACCGCAGCCGATCGATCAACAATTAAAGGGATGGATAAACCGATAGGACCTAAATATCCGACTGGAACCCCGGTTAAAGCTAAGATATCCTTTTCTTCTGCAAAGTTTAAAGGCTGAGCAATTTCGGGGATTTTAGCGAGTTTAACTGGATTTAATTCGTGATCGCCGCGAAGGATAAGACCGATTAAAGGATGTTTTGTTCCTTTTACCATTAATAACTTCACACACCGTTGGGGGGGACTGTTTAAAAACTCACAAACGGCTGCAATGGTTTTTGTTCCAGGAGTTTTTTCTTTTTTGAGTGGCTTAGTAGGAGCAGGGCGTTCATTAATGACTAAACTTTCAGCAAGTTCAGCGTTGGCAGCATAATCACTACTATCACTATAAAAAATTCGATCCTCACCGGTTTGTGCTAAGACTTGAAACTCTTGGGATTGACTACCGCCAATGTTACCGGTGTCTGCGAGGACGGCACGAAATTTTAATCCTAGGCGAGTAAAAATTCGGCAGTAACTATCATGCATGATCTGATAAGTTTCTGCCAATGAAGCTTTGTCGCGGTGAAATGAATAAGCATCTTTCATAATAAATTCGCGAGCGCGCATGACGCCAAACCGCGGACGAATTTCATCGCGAAACTTCGTTTGTATTTGATAAAAAATCAAAGGGAGTTGTTTATAACTACGAACTTCGTTACGTACCAAAGAAGTAATGACCTCCTCATGGGTTGGGCCAAAACAAAACCAACGTTGGGGTCTATCGGTAATTCGAAGTAATTCCGGTCCATAAGCATCCCAACGCTCTGATTCTTGCCAAAGCTCGGCAGGTTGTAGATTAGGCATCAGCACTTCTTGGCCATTGATACGATTAATCTCTTCACGCACGATGGCTTCAACCTTGCGTAACACGCGCAAACCTAAAGGCAGCCAGGTATAAATTCCTGAAGCCACTTTACGGATCATACCCGCGCGTAACATCAACTGATGGCTTTTAATCTCAGCATCAGAGGGTGCTTCTTTAAGTGTGGGTATATAGAGGTGACTGCTGCGCATGAGATAACCTTATAATCATTGGAGTTCAAAGCTTACACTAGATTGAAGTTTCTGCAAAACTAGACTGCCAGAGTTAAAGACTACACTGGCTAAAGTGTAAACAGTGCTTTAAAATGCGCTTAAGTTGCGACAGCGCGTTAAGAATAATCGAATATTTTTTACTTGTCTGTTTATTTGACGATTTAACTGAAACAATGAAAAACATTTGAGGTATCTATGCCTATTTATGAATATCAATGTAAGGCTTGCGGCCATACCTTTGATACGTTACAAAGTTTTCGCGAACAGCCCTTGATAGAATGCCCGGTTTGTAAAGAACCCACTTTAAAAAAATTGATTTCACAGGCAGCCTTTCACTTAAAGGGCAGTGGCTGGTATGTAACGGATTTTAAAAATCCGCAGACTAAAGCCAAAGCGGATGATTCCGATAAACCAAAGACGGAAGGCACGGATCAACCGGCCAATAAAGACAGTACAAATAAAGGCAAAGACATCAGTCAGCCTACAGACAGCAAAAGTAAAGATACCACGCTGGATAACACCAGTAAAACCGACAAATCGGATAAATAGTCCTCTTAAATTAAAAAATATTATGCAAAGAACACATTATACTCAGCAAATCGATCAATCCTTAGTCAATGAGACCCTCCAAGTCTGTGGGTGGGTGCATCATCGCCGTGATCATGGCGGTATTATTTTTATCGATCTTCGTGACCGCGGTGATATTTTGCAAGTGGTCTTTAATCCGACACTGCCTGAATTGTTTAAACAAGCTGAAAGCTTGCGTAATGAATATGTGGTGCAAATTACTGGAAAGGTTTGTTTACGCCCGAAAGGGACAGAAAATCCACAGTTAAAATCGGGAATGGTTGAATTACAGGCGACGCAACTCACTATACTCAATACTTCTGCTCCGTTACCAATATCTATCGATGCTTATACACCAGTGAGTGAAGAAGTCGCACTACGCTATCGTTATCTTGATTTACGGCGACCGGAAGTCCAAGAGCGGTTTCGTTTGCGAACACGGGTTGTGCAATTGATGCGACATTTTTTTGAAAGCAAAGGCTTTTTAGATATAGAAACCCCAGTGTTAACCAAAGCAACGCCCGAAGGAGCGCGTGATTATTTGGTACCGAGCCGTGTTCATTTGGGTGAATTTTATGCCTTGCCGCAGTCCCCACAACTCTTTAAACAATTATTAATGATGTCAGGATTTGATCGCTATTATCAAATCGTTCGTTGTTTTCGGGATGAAGATCTGCGTGCTGATCGGCAACCTGAATTTACGCAGCTGGATATGGAGATGTCATTTTGTAATGAAGAAGATATACAATCCTTGAATGAAGCATTGATTCGTCATTTATTTAAAGAATTATTGGGTGTCGATTTACCCAATCCTTTTCCACGCATGAGCTATGCAACGGCAATGCAACGTTATGGTAGTGATAAACCTGATTTGCGTATTCCGTTTGAATTGATTGATATCGCCGATTTAGTTAAAGAGATTGAATTCAAAGTATTTTCAGGACCGGCCAATGATCCGCAAGGACGCGTCACGGCATTACGTCTTCCTAAAGGTAGCGATTTGAGTCGTAAAGCCATTGAAGATTATACCCATTATGTAAGTATTTTCGGTGCCAAAGGTTTAGCTTATATTAAAGTTATCGATCGCGAATTGAAAGGAGAAGACAGTTTGCAGTCGCCTATCTTAAAATATATTCCTCAGGAAACGGTTGCTGCCATATTAAAACGGGTGTCAGCAGAAAATGGGGATATCATTTTCTTTGGTGCGGGTACAGCAAAAATGGTCAGTGAATCCTTGGGTGCTTTACGGGTTAAATTGGGTCATGATCTCAACTGTGTTAAATCAGAATGGTCGCCTTTGTGGATAGTAGACTTTCCATTGTTTGAATATGATGTACTGGAAAAACGTTGGCAAGCCTTGCACCATCCTTTTACTGCACCTAAGGTTAATGATGTGGCTGAATTACAAGCCCATCCTGAAACATGCTTATCGAGAGCTTACGATATGGTGTTAAATGGTTGTGAAATCGGTGGTGGATCGATACGTATTCATGACACTCATTTACAATCGGCGGTATTCGATTTGCTCAATATCAACGAAGCCGAACAAAAAGAAAAATTTGGTTTCTTGCTGGAAGCACTTAAATTTGGTTGCCCACCTCATGGTGGTATGGCGTTTGGTTTAGATCGCTTAGTGATGCTGATGACCGGCGCAAAATCCATACGTGATGTCATTGCCTTTCCGAAAACCCAAACAGCGAGTTGTCCATTGACCCACGCACCGAGTCCGGTTTCCGAGCAGCAATTAAAAGAGCTCTCGTTACAGATTCGAAAAAAGTAAAAAAATAAAATAGAGATTATAATGTAGTTTAACTAGGTTTTTACCAGTGATAGCATTATTGGTATTTTTTTAGTATCAGCACACTGTCTGGATAATTATTGAGCATGTCAGATTATATTGGAGTCAATTTAAACAAAGCGATGAGCGGCGATTACCGTATTCCTATTAAAGCCATCTTTTTAGAAACTTGGTATCGGGTAAAGGGATTAAAAGCTAGTTTTTGGTTAGGTTTTCTTTACTTCATACTGGTGATGGCGGTCGCTTGTTTGGTATTAGGTTTAGTATTAGCCTTATATGACATGTTCATATTGCCGTTAGCAACGCCTCATAATGCAGCGACCTTATATAATTTAAAATTAGTACTTAAATTTTTTGTTGTTGCTATTGTTGAAGTGTTACGTTTCTTATTTACCGCTTCATTAGCCTATATGGCTTTAATCCATTTGCGCCATCAAACGACGCATGCGAATATGGTTTTTTCTTTTCGTCATGCACTGCGGCCACTGTTAATTATCGCATTATTACTTTATTTATTTAATAGTATTATCCTTTCTAGCAGTAATCTGTTTTTACATAGCGAATTATTGAAACAACAAATTGCTTATTTAGGGACAGGCTTAGGGAGTATTTTTTTACTGCTTCTTTTTGTGATGGGTTTCTTTTTATATTTTTATCTTTCCGTTCTAGTTTATATGGCGGTTTTGCTTATCTTAGATAAAAAAATAGCTTGGAAAGAAGCTTTAGGTTTGGTTTTCCAATCCGTTAACCAACATCCTTTTAAAAATGTGAGTTTGATTATTGTAACCGGTTTAGTATTTGGTCTTTTAGCTTTGATGACCTTAGGTATCGGTTTAATTTGGTTGCTACCGATGACATCCTTAGTGACCGCTATTCAATATAATCAAATTTTTTGTGAAGGTAATTTATAAACCTCGAATGTGAAGGGATACAATAATTAAATAAAAGCGAGTTTAATATAATTAAAAGAGAATGTTATGGCAGGACATAGTAAGTGGGCAAATATTCAGCATCGAAAAAATAAACAAGATGCTAAGCGTGGTAAGTTATTTACCAAATTAATCCGTGAAATCACTGTCGCTGCGCGGATGGGGGGTGGAGATTTAAATACTAATCCCCGTTTACGTTTGGCGGTTGATAAAGCCTTATCTGCCAACATGACGAGAGACACCATTGATCGAGCGACTAAGCGCGGTGCAGGTGGTTTAGACGGTGCGCAAATGGAAGAAATTCGTTATGAAGGTTATGGACCTAAAGGTATTGCGATTTTAGTCGATACCTTAACCGATAATCGTAATCGTACGGTTGCTGAAGTGCGTCATGCCTTTAGCAAATCTGGCGGTAATTTAGGCACAACCGGATCAGTGGCTTATTTGTTTAATAAAAAAGGAGTGATTACCTTTCCGCCCGATTCTCAAGAAGAGCGCATTTTGGAGATTGCCTTAGAAGCGAGCGCCGAAGATGCGATCACTTATCCGGATAAAAGTATTGATATTTTGGTTGAAGAAAATCAGTTAGCAAGTTTAAGTAAACTTTATCAAGAAAAAGGATTAAATTTTGCAAATAGTGAAGTCACCTGGTTGGCGAGCACTCAAGTTGAGTTGAATTCTGAAGATCAAGAAAGGTTGGATCATTTGATTGAACTGTTAGAAGATTTAGATGATGTGCAAAATGTCTATACTAATCAAGCTTGATGCTTAATTTAGAAACCCCTAAATTAGTTAAAGATGTCATTATTTTAGGTATCGATCCGGGTTCGTGCATCACCGGTTATGGTATTATTCAATTGCAGGGTTCGCAATTAAACTATCTTGATAGTGGTTGTATCAAACTGACGAATACTGCTTTTTCTGAGCGGCTGGAAAAAATATTTACGGGTTTACAAACGGTCGTTGCAGAATATAAACCCCATGAGGTCGCTGTAGAACAAGTCTTTATGCATATTAATCCCCATGCTGCACTCAAATTAGGTCAAGCCCGAGGTGCTGCATTAACCGCGGCAGCTGTCGCTAAATTAATGGTAAGTGAATATTCTGCACGGCAAGTTAAACAATCGGTGGTGGGTTATGGTGCTGCCAATAAACAACAGGTACAACATATGGTACGCTTGTTATTAAACCTCGATCGCTCACCACAAGCGGATGCGGCGGATGCATTGGCGATTGCGATTTGCCATGCACAAGTACGGCAATCGGGAGGACGAGGATTGAAACAAGGATTTCGCCGAGGAAGAAGACGATGATCAATCGATTACGTGGCATCTTGATTGAAAAGCAACCCCCTTATTTATTAGTTGAAGTGGCCGATGCGTTTACTTATGAAGTACAAGC
>CASFML010000079.1 GCA_949295795.1 uncultured Gammaproteobacteria bacterium
AATTACCAAAATATATGTGGAGTATTTTCAATCTTTAAATTTTTATATCAATGAACAATTAGTTAATTACCAAGTGTTCACGGATATTCAACAAGATAAAAACTTAACGCCTCAATCGGGCACAGCCATTATTACGCCAGTGTTGAGTTGGAATCGCGATAAAACCTTTGTAATTAAGCAAAATGCACCGTTTGATTTAAATATTACCGCCATCGCCTATCAAGTGACGGCTACGATGATTTAGGAGGCTTATGCCACAAGCAAGCTTACTGATTTTAGCCACGGCTGCCACCATGGAGGTGGGGAAAGGCGTAATGGCTATACAGGCCGCTAAGGCTCAAGAAAATGCGTTGGATCTGCAAGCGAAACAAAATGAATTGCAGTATCAGCAGAAAACCTTAAGCAACTTAGATAATCTCAATAAAGTAATACAACGTCAAACCGCACAGATGACAACTCGAGGAGTCGCATTCTCATCACCAAGTTTTAATGCGGTGCAGCGTGATACTGAAAATATTGCCGCTAGACAACAAAAAAACTTAACGATTGAAAAAAGCTTATCCGATACTGCCATCGATATTGAAAAACGTAATGTCAGAAATAGCTTATACAGTCAATTATTTGGTGATGTAGCAAGTTTAGGACTGTCTTTTGCAAAATTTAACAGCATGAGTCCTAAATAATGGCTGAGTTTTTATCACAGTTTCAAAATACGCAGCCCCTATTACGCGATATTCCCACAACGAGTGCTACTCAAGGTTTGGAATCAGTAGGACAAGTATTGGGGCAAGTGTCACAAGGCTTGATGCAAACCGCCAACCAACTTCAACAGGAAAAAAATGCTGTTTTTTTATTACAAGCCACCAGCAGTGCAACAGAGATTAAAAATAATGCACTCTTACAACTAAAAACCCATCCGCAATTAGCGAATCAAATTGCTCAAGAGTCACAACAGCAATTCGATAACATTAAAAACACGACACCGGTTAATAATAAAACCAAACATCAATTGGATTATTTATTACAATCCAGTCTGCAACAGATTAATCGACAAGCTCAATTAACCGATTATCAAACCAGTCAGTTAAAGCTACAAAGTGCCTTTTATACCGAATGGCCCAATGTTCTAAAGGATCTTTATACTTCGGTTAATGATGAAAAGTTGTTTCAACAAAAATTAGATGTAGCGCATCAAACCGTTGAGAAGGCTTTACTTGGACGTATCATTACGCCTAAACAGGGCAGTGTCTTGTTTCAAACACTATCGCATACGATGGACAGCCTACAGGCACTCCATCAGTTACAACAAAATCCTCATGCTCGCGCTGCCGATTTACAGATCGCCTTAGCCTCTCCCTTTGCAGGGAGTATGGATAAATCCAATACACCTATCTCACAAGATACCTTACATCTGCAAAATCACTATAACAATGATTTGACAATGCAAGGCATTAAATCGGATGTTGTAAAAGGCAATACCATTAATCCTTTAGCCTGGATGAAATTAACTCCTGATCATTTAAATGAAATCACTTTATTTGCACAAGGCGTACAAAAAATACAAGGGCTGTTTAACAACGGAGAGAACTGGTCGTTACTCAAACAGCGCTTAACGGAATTAGATTCTAAAAACAGTTTATTAACTCAAGCTGAAAAAGGTGAAAGAGCTTCCTTACAGCATCTACTTGATGGCCTCCATGCCGGAGACTATGTAAGTATTATTCAAGAGACGCCACAAGGACAATCTATTTTAAAGGATTATGCACAGAATTATAATAGTTTTGATCCGCGTGCGGCTTATAACGATTATATTGCACGATCAGTGCAATTAGGTCATGCGATGCAGATCGATAATCATTTTATTCAACCCATTCCGGATGACTTAAAACAACAAGCGCAAGCAGCGTTTATTCAAGGTGCAGATCCCGATAGTTTATTACAGATTTTAGACAAACATGATCCCGCCAATAAAGTGTATTTAGCGGCGAGTCTTAAAAAACCACTCGAACAAGAAGTCGCTTATACCGTGGGGTTGTTACAAGACCATACGGATATCTCATTTTTAAGACAACTGATTAGTGCCAATCAAACCGGTCAGGATTTTTCAAAAATAGGGATTGCGAATGCTCAAGATTCAGGAACCAGTGACAAATCATTAAAAAATATTCTGGTTGCACAACTCAATGAACATAACGCCGATATATTTAATTACATTGATCAATCCGGTGATCCCTCGCGGACATTAAGTATCGTTAATATGGCGATGAATTATGTGAAATATCAAGGACTCATTCACAATGATTTAGCCTTAAAAAATGTCAATGAGTATATTCAAAGCTTTAGTGATCATTTTGGGCGTGCTTATCAGATTACCAGCGGTCCTTATTATAGTTTTAACTTAAATCAGTTAAATCTTACACCCGGCGAAGCGGGACGTTTAGCCGATCATATGCGAAATAAAGCCTATGAAGCCTTAGGTTTTCATGTGACACCACTGACGACACCGATTCGAGAAACTTTATTTGAAAAAGCCAAAGATAAAGCGATTAACGCGGTGGGTTTTCCAACGGGATGGGAAATTAAAGCCGGTTGGGATGAAATGATAAATCACATCAGTGAATTTTTTAATTTAGATCGTAATCCTATCACTATCACGAATACCCCTGATAATTTAATTATTGCAACCGATGCAGCAGGTCATGTGATTTATTCGCAGCCCTTTACCGATAGTTTAGTGACTTACGCGCATAGGGAACAATAAGCATGTTATTAAATAATGGGGTGGTCAAACCTAATTTTAGAGAAAGTTATCAAGAGCAAGCTGAGTTTACAGCGCCCAGCTATGGTGCTTCTATCAGTGGTCATTTCTTAAAACAACTCATCGAACCTGAAATCGCTTTAGAAAAAATAGCACCTTTAGTCGGTGTACACCCCCACTTTTCATCGCTGGATGATATCTATCATGCGATACAGAACGTGACTGAAACACCCAGATTACCTATTACGCAAAAAACAGGTGATGGCATTGCTTCCTTACTTGGTTTTGCTTTAAATCCTATTAATATGGCATTAGGTAGTGCGGGAGGATTATTAGCTAAAGGAATTACAAAAGGTATTTCAACCTTTGCTTCAATTGGAAAACTGGGCGAAAAAATGTTAGCTGGAGCGAGCATTGGAGCGACTTCACTATTACCAGAAAATTTAGCTGAATCAGTCACACCAGATAATAAGCTAGATGTTTCTCATTTGATTAAAACAACCAGCATTGCCGGTGGTTTTGGATTAGCTTTAAGTCTAGTCCCTTTTGCAGTAGGGATTATCCGTTCTAAATATTTTAAACCCAATGCCAGTTTGGAAGAAACCCTTGACACTATTCGGGAAAATAATCCTGATATTTCGATCGATCCTGTAAAAAACGAAATCAATATTCCATTATTAACGCCAAATGATCTTAAAGCTTTACAGTCTGTGATTCCTGAGGAGCTATTAGCACGAGAAGGATTAAATAACACGGAGGCTTTATCATATTTCATTCAAAACAATGCCTTAGATCGATTAAAGAAAAATCCTGATTTAAGCGAAGGCCTAAAAGGGATTATTAATGAACTTGAAAACGATAAGGATTGGAAACCTTTTTTATCTAAACTGATTGATCATCTTGAATCAGGCCAAGCGCCTTTAGCCAATACGGATTCCGTTAAAGATTATTTAAAACAACGTATCGAAAATCAATCGCCTAATCAGGAATTAAGTACCCAACAGTCATCAACGGTTCAAGATCAATTCAAGCACTATCAAGATACCTTAAACAAACAAGAAGCCATTATAGATAAAACGCATCCAAGCTTTAAAAAATATCAGGAATTTAAAAGTAAATCCAAGTTATTTACGGATTTGATACATTGTCTTGGGGGTGAGTTCTGAAGCAGCACTGTTTTGATGAAGCACTTAACTATCTTAGAAACTTTAACGAGGATGATTTACGAGATTATGTCAATCAAGTATTAACCAAAGCAAAAAGCTTTGATAGTTTACGTAGCCAGCAAGCGATTGATAAGGCGATTGAGGAAGTGAATCAAACGCACCTACAATCTTTCTTTGAAGATGCGCTGGTGACACAAAATAATAATCGGAAATTTGAGGCATTAGCGGACAGCTTAAAAACCAAACCGATTAACCTGCGCTCTCTTTTAACTCAGCGCTATACGAATCTTGCCGAGAATCTTCCTGCCCATCAAAAAGCAGCGCAGCAGCGTTTGTATAAAGCGTTATTTCAAGGGATGTCCGATGAGGAATTAAATTTTCTGCAAAACAAAGATAACGATATCTCAATAGCACGGGCTTTAGATGGTAAATCCGCTCCTGATTTAGCCAAACAACTCGCCTCAAAAATAGAAGCGTATATCGATGTACGCAATCCTGAGTTGATTATCTCCAATGCCTTACGTTTACGGGAAGTTAATAAGGATCGCTTTATTCGTGCCGTTCATGATACAGGTTTACTAAACCAGGGTGGACGAAGTGTGGGTGAAATTTATCGATTAAAGAAACAAAATCTAAATGACGCTAAGCAACGTTGGACTCAATTTATTAAATCTCAGCTTGATTTGGAAAAAACCTTTGGTCAAACCTTATCAGGTAGTGAAGTGGAGCAACGTTTAAGTGCTATTTTTAATAACATTACCACTGGGAAAAGTGAAATCTTTACGCGTTCGGTTGTTGCCAATGATCGAGAAGCCGTAGCGAAAAAAACACATCTATTCTTTTACTGGAAGGATCATGAATCCTTTTTAAATTACAGTCGAGAATATGGAAAGGGAAATCTCTTTCAAGCACTGATCGGTGATCTCAATAGTTCTGCTAATAAAATTGGAACCGCAGAACTCATGGGGGACGCGCCTTTATCGGTCTATAATGATTTAAGAAAGATTCAACAAGATAAAAAACCTTACGGTGCTTTATGGTATAAACATACCGATTTTGTTTTAAAGCAAGCGTTGCAACAAGATCAAACGGCCGTTAGTCCTACCTTAGGTGCCTTTGGCGCAAATATTCGTTCGTTAGGCGCCATAGCGCGATTATCAACGATTGTTCTTAGAAGTCTACCCGATGCAACCTATATTGCCTCTTTTGCACAACGTTGGGGTAATTCTTATTTTAAAAGTTTAGCAACAACCTTAAGTCATACCTTTGATTCCTTTGCGGATGATGAGAGAAGGTTTATTGCCAAACAATTTAAATTATTAGCGGATAGTCATTTAGGCTATATGGCGCGCTTTGCCGATCTCAGTAACGGAACCGAACTGATTCATAAAGTCACGACGCATTTCTTTCGGGCCAATTTATTAGAATCGTTTGATAAAGGTAATCGTCACTCTTTAATGCATATTATTGCCAAAGGCTTGTATCAACAACGAGGACAAGCTTGGAAAAATTTAAAAACCGAAACACGTTTTCAATTACAAAAATACGGTTTAGAAGAAAAAGAATGGGATTTATTACGGTCTAAAAATCAACAAGGGTTATTTACGACGGCCAATGTTGATATAGTTACGGATGAAGAATTAAAAGGTTTATACGGACAAAGTAAACCTTTGTATGAGATGCGTAATGATCTCTATCGCAAGGTATTCTCTATTTTTTCTATGGCGGCCGATAATGCGGTATTAATGCCTGATAATTTCACTAAAGCCTTTATGTACTATGGGACACGTCCAGGGACAGTGACCGGTGAAGCCTTACGCATGATCATGCAGTTTAAAGGTTTTGCGATTAACTTTGCCGATAAAGTCTTAATGCAAGGTTATCAAGACGCCAGAAATACTCAAATACGTTTGCGTTGGGGATTATCGTTAGCTGCCGGTACTTTACCGTTAAGTTATTTGGCCAATTACTTTGATAATCTCGCTCATGGCAAAAGCATGCCGTTGTTTTCTGTCATGAATCGTCAAGAAAAGATGGATTACCTCATGGATCTGGTGCAACCCAATCTGGGTATTTTCATGCAAGTCTTTAATCCTCAATATCAAGATAAGCATTTAATCCAAAACTTATTCTCATCACCCAGCGTTAACTTTTTATCAAGTGTGGCGGCAATAGGTTCATCGACGCTTACTCTAAATCTCAAAAAGATAGCAAAAAATCTGAAGTCGATGGCAAAGAATATAGCACCTATCGATACGATGCCCGTCATAGGCCCTTATTTTAATCAATTGTTAGGTGATAGAACCTATTTAGAACCGGGTCAACAGCTTTATTACGGACGTTAAAAATATAAAAAAATGCAAAAAATTCAACTTCCACAACAAAATACCTGGAACCAAACCATTGCGGATGGCAAAACGGCTGTCTTTACTTATACCTATTTGATTTTGATTTCAGAAGATATTGCGGTTTATGTGACGTATCCAGGGGATGCAGCCAATCCTAATAAAGATCTTCAAGTACTCGATCACGATTACACCGTACAAGCGGTGGGTACGTTGACAGGAGGTACCATTACCTTTGTTAAAGATAAGATTCCACCCGCAGGCGCTATTGTCACTTTAGTGCGGAATATGCAAATCGGTATTGAAACTGAATTTGGTAATGCACAAAGCTTCAACGGTCATACCTTAGATGCGGCTTTTCAGCGCGTATTACTTATCATGCAACAATTTAACACCCAACTGTCCAATGAATGTTTGCAATACATTATCAATAGTTATTTAACTTCAAATTTAGCCAATAAGTTACCGGTATTAACCTCCCAGGATAATCAAGTTTGGGTTAGTCAAGGTGGCAATATTATTGCCGCACAAATTGAAAACACCGACGTCAGTACCTTACGTTCGGAATTAGCCAGTCAAATGCCGAATGGCGGTGATGGGACCCATTTAATGGGTTATTACGATGTCATGAACAAGCAAGCTCAAACCTTACAAACGTTTTTAAATAAATTACAAGCAAGTGATGAGAAGAACGGAGGTGCTGATTACGTTGGATTTATTCATAACACGATTAAAACCACGGTCGGTGATGTTTTAAATGAAGTAATAACCAATATGACTTTCAAAGCGGGAGATATCTTAGTGACAGCACGTAAGGAAATGGAGCGTCCTGGTTTTTTATACTGTGATGGACGTGCCCTTTCTAGAAAAGATTATGCAGAACTTTTTAATGAGGTGGGTACCGAATTTGGCCCAGGGGATGGAACAAACACATTTAACATTCCCAATATGGCAAGACGAGTTCTTGTAGGTTCGGGGGGTATAGCAACGCCTACATTAGGCAATACGGTAGGAAGTGTAGGCGGTGAAGAATCTCATACCATGACATTGGATGAATTAGTTTCCCATACACATGACTTTGATGCAGGAATTCCCCATATTGTAGGTGGCGCTGCGGGTGACGATGTGACGGGAGGAAAAGCAACCTTTGTTACTCATCCCACAGGAAACACTCAACCTTTTAATGTCATGCAGCCATCGATAGTGTTTCATTATTTTATTAAGTATTAAATGCAATTGGCCTCTGTACGTAAAAAAATTAGGGATTTAGAGCTTAAAGCGGATCAGCGCTTACAGGATCACTTTATTTGTCAGCGCAATGAACAGGGCAATTTAACGCTACATTTTGGGAAAGAAGAGCCCATTATATTACCTCTAGTCACCTTACGTCCTTATCAAAAAGAGATTCAAGACAAACTTTTTAAAGAAAATTATAAACGTTTCTTTTTAGTGCGACCCCGTCGTGCGGGGAAAGAGATGGAATCTTGGAATTTACTCATTCAAGGCGCATTAACTCAGCCAGGATTGTATTTAATGATCTATCCCACCAACGTCAGAGCACGTTTAGTGCTTTGGGAAGGTGCAGTCTTATTAAATGATCAGCAAGAAGGAAAGAGTTTACGGTTTCTCGATATGATTCCAAAGCGTTGTATTAAGCATCTTAATCAACAGGATATGACCATACAACTCATGAATGGATCGGTCATTCGTATTCTGGGTTCTGATATTGATCCCGATAAATTAAGAGGTGTGAATGTGTTAGGCGCGGTATTTTCAGAATACGCCTTTTCTGATCCGAGAGTATTACACATTCTTATGCCAGTCTTCAGGCAAAACAATGGCTGGTTTATTTTACAAACCACCTTTAATGGCATGAATCATGCCTATCGTTACTTACAATCCATTAAAACCAATCCTGCTTGGATTTGGCGAATTGATAGTGTGGATAGCTTAAGAGATGAAAAGGGTAATCGTTACATTACGGATGAGATGATTGAAGAAGATCGTAAAGCCGGTATGCCGGAATTTCTTATTCAGCAAGAATATTATTCAGTGATTACTGTACAGCATGAACGATTGTACTTTTCTAGAGAAATGCTCAGTCTTGAAGAAAACAAACGAATCATTTCTAATCTTATTTTACCCAAAACTATAGTTTATGCGTTTTATGATCTGGGTGTGAATGATTCAACGGCGGTTATCTTAGTTCAATTCGATCATCGGCATAATCCTAATATTA
>CASFML010000080.1 GCA_949295795.1 uncultured Gammaproteobacteria bacterium
CCTGACACATTATTAAGCAGACCGAGTCCAAATTGACGAGTTGTTTGGATTAACGGATGGTTACTAGCAAATAGATGTTTAATGCCATCCACACTGCCCATCATGATGCGATTATAAAAACGTCGTTCTCGTTCATAGCGTCGCAAGGTATGAAAAGCTGCGATTGATCGTTGTTTCTGTTTCGCCTCGAGAATGACCTTAGCTAAACACTGGGCGTCGGCGATACCCAGGTTAGCGCCTTGACCCGCTAAGGGATGAAGGATATGTGCTGCATCTCCGATTAAAGCAATACCTGATTTTATATAATGCTCCGCTTCTTGAATTTTTAAGGGATAACTAAAACGAGGATTGGTCGATACCACTTTGCCTAAGCGCTGTTCGAAAGCCTCCGTTAATTCTTTACAAAAAGACTCATCATCCATAGATACCAAACGTTTCACTTCTTGGGGTGTATTCGACCAAACAATCGAACATTGATGTGCATTTTTTAAAGGTAAAAAAGCCAAAGGTCCATTAGGTAAGAAAATCTGTCGGGCGATCTGTTTATGCGCTATTTCAGTTTCTACGCTGGCTATCAATGCAGATTGTGCATAATCGGTTGACTTAATAGGCATATCTGCCAATTGTCTCACTTGAGACTGGGACCCATCGGCACCTACAATTAGGTTTGCACTTAATTCTATACCAGAATCTAATGTTAACAATGCTTGATCTTTACCTATCTGTAATTTAATTAATGTATTGGGAGCAAACCAGGTCAGTTCTTTATCAGTCTCAGCTTGACTATGCAATGTCTGTTCTAAATCAGAATTTTTGACAATATAACCTAAACAAACAACTCCGGTATCAGCACTATCAAAAAAAAGATTAGTTGTTTGTTGGGATTCCCATACTTGCATACCCACAAAAGGAGCATATTCTTTAGGATCGAGTCGCTGCCAAACATGGTGTTGTTCCAATGACTGTTGCGAAGCTAAGGTAAGTGCCAACACACGATGATTGGAAGTAGCACTTTTTTCAATTTGATTAGCATCCTTATTAATGATAGCGATCCTCAAACCCTGATCCCGTAAACAACAGGCTAGTGTCAAGCCAACAATACCTGCGCCAACAATAACAATATCAAAATCAGTGCCTTCTTCTACTAAACTCATAATATTGACGAATAGTGGTAGTTAACATACTCCGGATACCAAAATTGACGCTCAATCTCCTCAACTAAATTAACGGATTCATTCACTTTTGCCAGTCCTTCCCGACGTGCTTGCGTTGCTACTGCCAAGGCAACACAACGACTAATGGCTTGTATATCTTCAAAATTCGGTAACAAAGCTTTTTTTATATCTGGAGTATTACTTGCAAAACTACTTAAGGCTTTGCAAGCCTCCCAAAGCATGGCTTCACTTAAGCGTGTCGCTTGAGCAACTAACACACCCAAACCGATGCCTGGATAAATAAGTGCATTGTTACATTGTGCAATAGGGATTTTTTCACCTTTGAAGTCAACCTGACCAAAAGGGCTACCCGTAGCAATCAATGCACGTCCCTCTGTCCAATTTAATAAATCATCCGGCGTTGCTTCCGATTTTTCAGTAGGATTTGACAAAGGAAAAATTATCGGATATTCAACCTGTGCCGCCATGGTTTTAACAATCGCTTCAGTAAAGATTCCACCTTGACCGGAACAACCAATTAATACCGTCGGTTTGAATCTTTGCACCACATCATACAACTGCAATGGAGTCATCGATTCGCCCTTTAAACGTTGGGCGTAAGGCTTTTGAAAAGCGGTCAGATTGGCCATGGTGTCATAGATCAAACCGTGTCTACCCACCAAATAAAATCGCGATAATGCCTCTTGCTCAGACAATCCTTCACGTACCATTCCAGCACAAAGTTGATCCGCTATTCCCGTTCCCGCGGTTCCAGCACCCACAATAACGATGCGCTGTTCGGTTAAAGGAATTTTGGTACGCTTAAGCGCTGCGAGCAGTGCCACTAAGGTTACCGCACCAGTTCCTTGCATATCATCGTTGAATGGACACATTTGGTGATGATATCGTTCTAAATTACGTCGAGCATTTTCTCGACCAAAATCTTCCCAATGTAAATAGGCACGAGGTAATTTTCTTCGTATTGCAGAAACAACCGTTTCTATCATCTCATCATACTTTTCACCGACTAAACGTGGATGACGCCAACCCAAATACATGGGATCATTTAACAACTGTTCATTGTTAGTTCCAACATCGATTTGTAATGGTAATAAACGATTCGGATTAACCCCTGCACATAAGACATAAACCATCAATTTTGCAATACAAATATCCATACCACCGATGCCTTGATCACCAATACCTAATACCCCTTCGCCATCGGTCATGACAATAATATCCACTTCGGGATTCAAACGATTTTCCAGAATTTCATTGATGCGTTGTTTATCAGGATAACTAAGATACAAACCGCGTGGTTGCTGAAATTCGTGACTAAATTGTTCAACCGCTTTTCCAACAGTAGGAGTATATAAAATAGGTAACATTTCAGTTAAATATTGGCTAACCAATTTATAAAACAATACTTCATTGGTGTTGTGCAAGCTACGTAAATAAAGATACTTCTCTAAATTATTTCCTTTTTTCAAAAATTGTTGATATACCCGCATTTCTTGTTGTTGCAAACTTTCAATACTGCAAGGTAATTTGCCGAGTAACCTGAATTGTTGACGTTCAGTTTCGGTAAATGCTGTACCCTTATTTAATTTGGCTGTAGTCAATAAGGCCGAACCTAAAGCGTTCGTTTCTAGGTAAAGAACCTTAGCATTTTTATCGGTAATAGATCTAAATTTTGGCATACTAATATTCTTCTTATTATAAAGTTAAGCCCCGAACTAAACGGGGAAGTCGACCATGAATTCCCATTAAGCGGCGCGATAAATTTCTTTTGCAGGGTGAGAATAATTCCATAGCTAATAGACCACTATTATAAATGAAAGTCAACGGGCCGAATTGGGTTTGCAATCGGGTCAATTGCTCGGTAAAACCGATGATTTGTCGTTGTGCTGTCAAGCGTGACTTAAGATACGATTGAGCCAAACGCTCATCGCCAAGATCTTGATATTGATCCAAAGCTTTACCAATCAAATCGACACATTCAGCCATATCTTGTAGACCTAAATTTAAGCCTTGAGCAGCAATAGGCAATAAAGTATGGGCCGCATTCCCTAGTAAAATTAATCCTGCTTGTGCTTGCACTTCAGCAACACAACTTTTTAAAGCATAAACCTGAGGCTTAGTATAATGTAATAGCTTGCCAAAACGATAAGAAAAATGGCGCTGTAAATTCTCCAAAAAGTCCAACTCATTCAAGTTCTGTAATGTTTCCAATAGGGGTTGTTTCGACGTCCAGACCAAACCTATTTTATTATCGCGCAAAGGCAAGCAAGCAATAATACCTTGCTTAGTAAAACGCTGATAAGCAATATCTTGATGGTGCAGACTCGTATCAATAAAGCTTGTTAACGCTGCTTCAGAGAAAGGTTTAGTTTTTAAACCAATATTGAGTAAGTTACGTACCCTAGAATGCGTACCATCTGCGCCGATGATTAAACGCGGATAAATAATTTTTTTTTCTTTTTGACCGCTTACGACGACTTGCCAAGCACCTCCAAGTCGCTCAATCGATTCGCAGCTAGCAGGATTATAGCGATCCAAACAACCTAACTTCGTCTTAGAGGCTACGATCTGCAGCAAAGTTTTGGTTAATTGCTGTCCCAAATGGGCCGCAGGAATAACTGTACCTAATTGTGAAATACCAAAATCTTTTGCATTAATTCTTGATTGAGTAAAACAAGCCTGTTTCGAAATATGTACTGATTTAATGGGATTAGCATAAACTTCTAAAGCGGGCCATATATTTAATGCCTGTAAAATACGTAGGCTAGCAAGATTCAAAGCAATAGGCTTGCTTTCAGAAGGTAAGGGAGTACCCAGTATTTTAAAAGGGGACTGTTCAATCAATGCAATCCGCAAGGGTAAATCCAACAAAGCTAATGCCAGGCTAGTTCCCACAATTCCAGCACCCACGATGAGAATATCGTAATCTTGTTTCATGATGAAGAATTTCGCATTATGTTTTCAATATCAGCAAGCGCTTTGGGCGTTTGCGATGTCAATATTTCACACGCCTCAGAGGTCACTCGCACATCATCTTCAATGCGAATACCGATATTCCACCATTTTTCATCAATATCTCCAGACGGTCTGATGTAAATACCCGGTTCCACAGTGAAAACCATATCTGGCTCTAAACTTCGCCATTTTTTTTCTATTTTATAATCACCGACATCATGAACATCAAGACCTAACCAATGACTACAACCATGCATATAAAATCTTTGATAATGTTTCTGTTGAATCAGATCATGCAAATTCCCTTTTAATAGACCCAAATCAACTAAGCCTTGCGTCACCCATTCCACGCAGGTCTTTTGTAACTGGTTCCATATCACACCTGGCTTTATCAAATCTATAATGGCTTGTTGTGTTGTTAATACAATCTGATAAATGGCCTTTTGTTCTGGACTAAACCGACCATTGACTGGAAAGGTTCGTGTAATATCGGAAGCATAGTTTTGATATTCACATCCAGCATCGATTAACACTAACTCCCCCGATCTTAACTCAGCGCGATTATCCGTATAATGTAAAATACAACTATTCGCACCGCTCGCAATGATATTAGGATAAGCCAAAGCTTGACTACCTTGTCTATAAAACTCATACATTAATTCAGCTTCTAATTGATATTCATATAAACCAGGCCGACAGGCACGCATTGCGCGCAGGTGTGCTTCGCCCGAAATATGCGCGGCCCGACGTAAACAATCTAACTCTGTTGAACTTTTTCTAAGCCGCATCTCATGAACACTATTAACTAGGCCTTTAGCATATTCAACAGATGTTTTTTTTAGACGAGCTAAAAGCTTATTAATTCGTACTAAAGTAGGATTGTTAAGTCCTTCATCCGCAAGATAATAACAAGTATGCGTATTCGCTACATACTCAGCTAACTTGGTTTCAAGCTGTTCGATAGGATAAGCTTCGTCAGCGCCATATTCTTTCCTGGCCCTCATTTGACCAATACGCTCACCACTCCAAATAGCCGCTGTCGCATCCTCAGCACGATTAAATAATATAAACCTGCCTTTTTTGCGATCAGGTATGAGTAAAGCAATCGCTTCAGGTTCAGGAAAAGCGGTTAAATAATAAAAATCACTGTTTTGACGGTAAGGATAAAGTACATCGCCATTACGTAGATATTCAGGCGCTGCTATTAAGACAATTAACTCATCACTTTTTATATAGGATAATAATTGCTGGCGCCGATGCTGCAAATCAGAAAGCTTAAACATAATAATTCAGTCGTTAGCTTAATGAAGATACATAGAACCTGCACTTCCTTCTACTGAATAACGAATTAATTCCTCGTAAATCAAGGGAATGGCATGCGTAATAAACTCAATTGCCTCATCGTAAGCCAATTTATCCAACTCAGTCACTTCTAAGTGAATAATTTCAAGCTTGGCAATCTCAGCAATACAATACAAGGCTTCGTGTATAACATCCGGCGTCTCATCTTCAATAGAACTACCCCCTAAACCTAAGCCATATAAAAACCCCTCACACCACAGACTTAAGGCTTCAGCACGTTCTTCTAACTCATGTTGTTCATCAGGTAACAATAATTGAAAGGCTTGCAAGCCACTTAATTGACGGCAGGCGGTATCATACAAACTAACGACGGCACCTTGAGATCCCAACATAAAGGGCGGTCTCGTTCCAAGACGCTTTAATAAAATATCGATTAAAAAACCACCGTTGAGTTTTGGACCTACACAAACAAAACCACATAACATCCCATGGATTTCTGCTGGGGAAGTAGCCACTTCAGCTTCTGTCAGTAGATGGTAAAAGTCATCGAAAGCGGGAGATTTAGCCTGAGTTTGCATGGGCGTACTCTGTAAAAAAAGTAAGTCTTAGGTATTTTACCATTCTAAGCTTGGTTAATACAGCAAGCCCATCTGAATAAATAAAATTTGCATAAATAGCTGATAAAATAGGTTATTTTCTATTCATCCGCGACTTTTATTTTAAATATTAATTTTAAATTCTCAAAGATAAACATGAAGCTTAAAATAGATTATACTAATCACGTATCTGACTCAGTCAATAGTTTTTCGATCGATACTTTTTAAAGTTAGGGATAATTGATTTATTTACGGTGTGCATGCTAGCAAGATATGCCAATACTGGTATCTCTCAGCAAGAAGCCTAAAGTAGATAGACTCTATCCCCCCTGCATCCCTGGATCAGGAAACATAGCTGAGTCAGATATTTTTATTTATTGTAACAAGCTATGGACACTCGCCAGTTAACTCGCAAAAAACTAAAACAACAACGAGCCAATATGAGTTCGAGCGAACAAAAAAAAGCTTCGGTTATTATTAATGAACAACTGGCTCGACATCCCGTTTTTTTACATAGCCAAACCATTGCGGGTTATAAAGCTATTCAACATGAAATTGATCCATCCGCACTTATTCATGAAGCTTGGCAACATAAAAAAGTGTGTTATTTACCTGTTTTACAAGGCCAACAATTAATATTCTGTGTTCATCAAACAGATACCGTATTAAAAAAAAACCAATTTAATATTCCGGAGCCATCACCCTCCTTAAATAACTGCATTGCCTCTAACGATCTCGACTTAGTATTAGTTCCTCTCATAGGTTTTACCGAGCAAGGGCAACGTTTAGGAATGGGCGCCGGTTTTTACGATCGAAGTTTTGCTTTTTTGCTCAATTCACCGAGACCTGCTCGACCTTTTCTATTAGGTCTTGCTTATGAATGGCAAAAGCTAGAGGCTTTTACAGAAAAAAACTGGGACGTTCCTTTAAATGCGGTAATAACTGAAAAACAAATCTACTATGCTCAGTAATTATTCAAGCTCAATGAAATTGTCAGCAATGCTGTTAAATTAAAAATTCAAGTGCGAAGCGTTTGGAATTGATGATCTAAATGTTGGATAAGTTGTTTAAATAAGCTACCCTTTTTATCCATTGTCGGCTCGGCATTGAATAATACTGCAAATGCACCTAAATCACCATTTTGCAAGCTGAAATAACCTGCTAAAGTATACACTGATTTTGGCGTACTAATATGGCCCGTTTTAAAACTTGCCTCTTCCATCCAGGAATGTTGCGCAGTCATCATCCCACGCCAAACCTTTTGTTGTCCTGGTATCACTAAACTTCCTAAATAGATAGGAAAATCACGTTTATTTTTATAAACTCCTTCTAAAAGAATAATAAGATCCCTTGCAGACACTCGATTAAATGGAGTTAAACCACTTGCATTTTTGAAGATAGGTAACCCATCGGCATTCTTACGACTAAAATGCGTGTTGCTTAGCATAGGCTTATAATTATCGAAAAGTAATTGTGTAGCTTGACTTAACTGTATTGATGTGGTCGATTTTGGTTGAGTTTCTCGCCATAAATCCAGCATTAACATATCGGCTATGTAATTATTGGAATAAAATAACATATCTTGTAAAGAGTGAATAAGCGGATCACTCTGTATTTGTGTTAACAATTTATCAGTTTCTAACAAGTGGGTCGACTCAAGTTTAATTTTCCCATTCAAACTAATGCCCGCTTGTTTCAGAAAAGCCGCTAATAAATTTGCTGTTGTTAAATTGGGATTACCTACAGAGCGATAAATCGTAACTGACTCACTTTTCACTCCCAATGTACCGGAAATGCTTAAAATTTCGTGATCATTTTGAGTGCTACGGCTGAGTTGAATCGCATTATTTTTTCCCCAAACGGTCTTCACGGTTCCTTTAAGTACAATGTTAGCTAAAGTGTAAGGTAAAATCTTTATTATTGCTGCATCACCGACTTTAGATCCGGGTGCAATAAAGACAGCGATATTTCCAAAATCACTACCTATTGAAGAAGGTAAACCATCATAGGCGACTCTAGTATGAGATTTTGCTAATAGTCGATCAGGATCATCTAGTATAATTTTCCCAAAATAGGAGCTATTAACAATTAAATTTCCGTTAATCTGTTTTAAGCCTATTTGTTGTAGATTATTGATCAAACTCCAAATCTTTTCATTGGTGAATTCCGGGTCACCCAAACCATAAAAAACTAAATCTCCTTGTAAAATACCCTTTCTAATCTCGCCTCTTGCATAAACTTGAGTAGCAAAGGTATGCCTAGAACCCCATTTTGATAGCGCGCTGGCAGCAATAAAAAGTTTAGTGACTGAAGCAGGAATTAAACGTAATTGATCGTTTTTGGCATAAAGAACCTTTGGGTGAGTCAAATCTACCCATAGTTCAGAACGTTGAATTGCAGCATTATTTTCATTAGCAAGCACTGCTGTGAATACTAAATAAAAAATAATCAACAAAAATGTTAACAAAAAATATTTTTCCTTTTTCATATAACTATTTTTCTGATCTGATAAAATTCGATTACAATAGTTACTCACAACAAATTAAATTTTTAGCAAGACGCCGCAAGAAATAAGCGAAATAGAGTATACATGAGCGTTGTAAGTTGAGCGGCAGACAATTCCAAATGTGAACAGTAAATTAATGACTCATAACTTGCCAAACTCCCTCGTTATTTCGGCAAGCTGTATAATTAAATGAAGGATGCTCAAAGAAACCACGAATTAAGGTTATTTCATAATCTCTGCAACCCTGCCCTTCGGGATTGACGAAAATATCTTTACTAGTAAAAGCAAAACGAGACCCGGTAGCATTGCTAGTCCAGCGGATAAGTTCTTTAGCTTGTGCAGTGGCCACTAAATTTTGCAGTTTACTATGATCAACATTTCCCATAAAACGCGCAATAGAAGGATCAATAAAAATATCCTGATTATTATCTACGGCTGATTTAAAAGACGCTGGGTTTTGTACTTGATGGCTCGCACAAGCCGTTAAATTAAAAATAAATAACCCAATCAATAAACCTCTAATCATATTATTTTGCATCATTTATTTCCTCAATACGCGTACGGACTAACTGTCCTCTGTTAATGCCACATAACAATTCAAAACGAAAGGATGAAGTACTTTCTGCTACTTGTTCAATAGGAAGACCTGTCCCCCACAACACAACGGGGTCACCTATCTTAGCATCCGGTTGGTTTGATAAATTCACCACCAGCATATCCATAGAAACTTGCCCTACCAATTCACTAAGCCTGCCATTCACTAAAATTGGCGTACCACTTTCAGCTCGATGAGGATAACCATCTCCATAACCAATTGCCACAATACCCACACGAAGCGGCTTGGAAGCACTCCAAGTTCCTCCATATCCTACTCTATCACCCCATTCTAATGGATGAATTGAAATAATTTCTGATTTTAAGGTCATAACCGGCTTTAGTGAAAACTGTGATGCTGAAGAATCTGCAAAAGGTGAAACGCCATATAACATTAATCCGGGGCGCACCCAATCAGCATGAGTTTTAGAATGAGCTAAGATGGCGGCAGAATTCGCTAAGCTGATGGGGAAAGTAGATTTCTTAAGAGTTTGTTCAAATAGTTTAATTTGAGTCTGTGTCGTTGCATCTGTTGATTTATCGGCACTCGAAAAGTGTGTCATTACACAGGTAATTTTTAACCAAGGACAACGATCTAATTTTTGTAAAACCTCAGAAAAATCACGAGGTAAAAAACCTAAACGATTCATTCCAGTATTTACTTTCAACCACACATTAATGGGGTACGGTAAGGGATGTTCGCTAAGCAAATTTAATTGATTATGATCATGAATGACAGTATCAAGTTCATAATCGGTTAATAAAGGAATCTCATCCTTGGAAAACAAACCTTCCATTAAAACGATTCGTTGGGTTAATCCCGCTTGACGCAAATATAATGCTTCCTCTGAGCAGGAAACACCAAAGCCTTCAACATCGTTTAATGCCTTTGCAATAGAAATTAAACCATGCCCATAAGCATTTGCCTTAACCATGGCCAATATCTTGGATTGTGGGGCAATATCTCGTATTCGCTTAACATTATGATGTAATGCCGCTAAATCAAGCTCTACAGTAAACGGTCTGCTCATGCATAATTCTCAGCATGATAACGCTGCGGAGCAAAATTCTCAAAGCGGGTGTATTTACCTAAGAATGTTAATCTAACTTTACCTGTCGGTCCATTACGTTGCTTGGCAATAAGAATTTCTGCACTACCTTTATCAGGACTCGCTTCGTTGTAAACTTCATCACGATAAATAAAGATGATCAAATCTGCATCTTGTTCTATTGCCCCTGAATCCCGTAAATCAGACATCACTGGTCGTTTATCAGCTCGTTGTTCCAAACTGCGATTTAATTGCGACAAGGCGATGATAGGAACATCCAATTCTTTAGCTAAAGCTTTTAATCCACGCGAAATCTCAGATATTTCAGTGGTACGATTTTCCTTAGATCCAGGAACTTGCATTAATTGTATATAATCTATAACAATTAAGCCTAATGACCCTTGCTCTTTTGCTACTCTACGTGCCCGCGCGCGTACTTCTCCAGGACTTAAAGCTGGCGTATCGTCAATAAACATTTTTGCTTCTGATAACATGCTCACTGCAGAAGTCACTCGCGGCCAATCTTCGTCACCTAATTTCCCGGTACGGATTTTATGTTGATCAATTCGCCCTAACGACGACATCATACGCATTGCTAAGGCTTGACCTGGCATTTCCATACTAAAAATTAACACCGGCTTATCGCCTTGGATAGCCGCATGTTCAGCAATATTCATAGCAAATGTAGTCTTCCCCATAGAAGGGCGACCTGCCACTATAACCAGATCGGCCGGTTGCAATCCCGACGTCATTTCATCTAAATCCTTATAAGCTGTTGAAAGTCCAGTAATAACTTGATCAGAATGAAACAAAATATCAATTCTATCAACGGCCTTTGCTAAAAAATCACTAATTCTAAGTGGGCCACTACCGCGCGCGCCTTGATCAGAGATCTGAAATACCTTACGCTCTGCCTCATCCACCAATTCAGTAATCGAACGACCTTCTGGCATGAAAGCATTTTCAGTAATTTCAGAAGCAATGCCTATTAATTGTCGTAAAACAGAACGCTCACGTACGATGTCTGCGTAGGCCGCAATATTCGCAGCACTGGGTGTATTACGCACCAATTCAAATAAATAAAGATCACCACCAATTTCTATTAATTCATTTGTACTTTTTAAGGCATCGGTAAGTGTAATAACATCGAAAGGCTTACCGTGATTGGCAAAATTGACGATGTTGCGGAATAGGATACGATGTGATAATAGGTAAAAATCTTTTTCTTTTAACCTATCAGCGACTCTATCCCAGGCTTGATTATCCAGCATTAAGCCACCTAAAACCGATTGTTCGGCTTCAAGTGAATGTGGAGGCAACTTAAGGTGATCGGTTTTTTGCATAGCAAGAATTGCCTAAACCATAAACTAACAAAAAAATACTGTTGTTAGTTTGTATTTTACAAAAATTATTAAAGCGCTTATTTATTCCTATAAAAAATAGGACTTAACACTCAAAATACAACATCCTTGTTAGATTAGCCAGCCATAATCAATAGAAACACAAAATTCTTAAAAATAATTATTTTATTCTTCTGCGATAATATTAACTTTCAGCGTTGCAATAACGTCGCTATGTAATTGAACAGATACTTCATGTTCGCCTAATTGACGTAATGGCCCATTAGGTAAGCGGATCTCGCTCTTTTCAAGCATAACACCTGCGGCCTCTGCTGCTCGAACTAATTCAGTATTACCAATAGAACCATATAAGCGGCCTTCTTCTGCCGATTTAACGGGTATCGTTACTATTAAGTCATTAATAGCGGCTGCTCGTGTCTCTGCTTTTTGTAATTTTTCTTGTTCAATTTTTACAAATTCTGCACGCTGCTTCTCGAACTTAATAATATTTTCCTTGGTGGCAGGAACAGCTTTTTGACGAGGAATCAAATAGTTTCGCGCATAACCATCACTTACCGTAACAGGCTCCCCTAAAATACCTAAAGAATGTATCTTTTCTAATAAAATTACTTTTGCCATGAAAAATAAACCTCAAAATTCACTTGTTAATATCTTATTCAATTCATAGAACTCAGCTTACATCCTCGTTCTAAGTTTTTCCAATATGCTATTTTTTTTACTCAAACACTCCTTTTTAATCGAAAGCGTAAATTAAAAAGGCTATCAATGATAGCGAATATTATTAATACAATGGCTACATAAGGAAAAAAAACGGCTAACAATACATAAAATAAAAAAATCCATTTATTAGTTACGTTTTTTAAATCTGCCATTGCATGAAAAACACTAATACCTGCTAATACAAAAATTAACCCTATTACAGGCAAGGCATCCTGCGCCATCGCCACACCAAAAAAACTGGATATCCCGATCAGCAAAAACACCAGAACTTCCCAGGGGCTAAGTCGAACATTTTTTAGCTCAGGACGCAGTTGACCAGGGTTGTATAGCATTGACTGGAAGCCACGCGCAACTATTAAATTAATGAGTACTGACAAGGTAATAAACGCAACTTGAAAGCCAGTTGCAAACTTGGCAAAAAGTTGTAACCGTGCCGCATTAACCATTAAATTAAATTGGTTTTTAATCAATACTGCATAATGATCAAACTGATTAACCCAAACTTCAGCGATATTAGGTATCCAAGCATGCACCAACAACACAGCCAATAAACCTAGTAGTAGACTTGCGGTTAATACCGCTTTCCAGCTCTGTGTTTGACGTAACACTAAAGCTAATACATAAGTAAATAAGCTACCGCCAATAATTCCATATAAAATAATTAAACGATTACCTAAACCTGCAACAACGACTGCCGGTAAAATAACCCACAATAATACGATAGCACCTTCTTTAGCGCCTTTTCGTAAGGTGACTAAAGAAACAATGGCGTTACTCACCCAACCAAATAAAGGCAGAATAGTAAATAATAACCCTACAATGACTGCCTGACGGCGGCCACGCATGACATAACTGGCAAAACGCTGCAGCATTCCCATCACTTTACTTTACCTCAAAACATTAGCCCATGTTTTGATGTTTATCACAATAAGGAAGTAAGCCTATATAACACGCGCGTTTAATCGCTTGCGTAATCTTACGCTGAACCATAGCTGTGGTTCCTGTCGTACGGCTGGGAACTATTTTACCCGTCTCAGTAAGATGATTTTTTAGCATTGGGATATTTTTATAATCGACTTCTGTACCTTCGGCTGAAATTCGGCAATGTTTGCGGCGTCTATTTTGGTAATTGTTCATAAAATCTACTCATTCTAATAAATAAAAAGCTTATGGAATAATATAAGATAAGCGTTAAACCGATCTTCCTTCCGCTTCCGTTTCTCTAGGATATTCACGTCTACTTTCCTGAGCTTGCGCTTCTTTTGCTTTTGCTAAAGGAGACATTTCAGTAATGGCTCGATCAACACGGATAGTAAGCTGACGTAACACCGCATCATTAAAGCGAAAATTATCACTGAGTTCAGCCATTGCTTCTTTTCCAGACTCAATATTCATGAGTACATAATGTGCCTTAAGAAGCTTATTAATGGGATAGCAAAGCTGTCTACGTCCCCAGTCTTCAAGACGGTGAACCTGTCCACCACTATTTTTCACAATGGCTGTGTAACGCTGAACCATAGCGGAAACCTGATCACTTTGATCAGGATGAATTAAAAGCACGATTTCATAATGACGCATATTATTTTCTCTCGGTTAAAGCCCCCCAACTAACGTGGTAGAGCGAGTATGCTTAAAGTTGTATTTTCAAGGATTACCTTAAAAGTGCGCCCATTATACGGTTGGGCCCCTCAAGATGCAATAAAATCCCAACAGCTTGACAGGCCTTTCCTCGCCGCCTAGCATTCGGCTTTAAATTAATTATATAATTTATCAATCCTATGGATTTAGTACCTATAATAGCCTTGGTTAAAAACGAACTTAACCAAGTCGATGCCCTAATCGATTCTTGTCTCTATTCTGAAATTCCCTTGATCCCTGAATTGGCGAAGCATCTTATCGATAGTGGTGGCAAACGTTTACGTCCCTTAATTGCCCTACTCAGTGCAAAAACCTTCGGCTACATCGGCGAAGGGCATATTCAGCTAGCCGCCAGCCTAGAGCTTATTCATACCGCTACTTTATTACATGACGATGTCATTGATGGATCCGAACTTCGCCGCGGCAAAAAAACAGCCAATAGCTTGTGGGGCAATTCGGCCAGCGTGCTAGTCGGCGACTTTCTTTATTCACGCGCCTTTCAATTAATCAGTAAAATCAACGATTCGAGGGTTCTCACATCACTCGCAGTTGCCACGAACACACTCTCACAAGCAGAAATTTTACAATTGCTGAGCTGCCATAATGCCAATGTGGACGAAGAATATTGCCTAAAGATTATCCAAGGTAAAACGGGCGTACTCTTTTCTATTGCCGCCGAACAACCTGCCATTTTAACTAAGCGACCTCAAGCCGAAATTTCTGCCATGGCCCATTATGGAGCACATCTAGGTATCGCATTTCAATTAATTGATGATGCGCTTGATTATTCGGGCACCCGTTCACAACTCGGTAAAAATTTAGGAGATGATTTAGCGGAAGGTAAACCAACACTTCCCTTAATATACGCTTTACAACAGGCTAATTCCGAACAAGCGCAGTTAATACGTGAGGCCATTACTCAAGGTAGCCAACAGCATTTAACGGCCATCCTTGCCATCCTCCATTCCACATGTGCCATCGATTACACGCACAAACTCGCCCAACATCATATTCAACAAGCCTTAATACATTTAAATAGCGTTCCTGATTCAAGCTATCGCCAAGCATTGATGCAATTAGCCCATTTTGTAAGTGTGCGTAGTTATTAATGCATTAAAAATAACTCACTATTTCTAACCTATATTAAGTTTTATTAACATACGGATAGTAAAGAAGTTAAAAGAAGGCGAATATGGGAAAAGTAAAACATATCTATAAACATTCCTCTGCATTTAAGTTTACAAATGAATTAAAAAACGATGGATGCTTTACACACAGTATAAGTAAAGTAGTAAAATTGAAAAAAAATCAAAATTCACCGCCAAGTCAATGGTTTGTCAAGTTGGTAGGCGAAAAAAGGATCGAAGCTTTAGCAGAGGTTCTTACACAGGAGATAATGCGTTTAATTCTACCTCAACAACCCAAAACCCGCCGATTTATTAATGAAGAACAAAAAACGTACTATTTCATACTTTCTAAAGAAATACCTGAATTTAATGATAAATTTTTTTTAGAACCAAATAATAATCAATTCATACTTAATGGAAGCATCACAGGATTAGCAGCTACGCAAATCTTAGCCTTATGGTTAAATGAAATCGACTTTAAAGCTGGAAACGTTGGTGTAAATCAACAGGGACAGGTTATAAAAATCGACGGTGGTTTAAGTTTTATTACGTTGAATTCCGGTTTTAAATATTTACATGATAAAGACTATCGAATTACTTCAGACGATTTAGAAGCATTGCCAAACTTAATCCATTATCAAGCAAGTAATTGGCTTCATCATATACGATGGAACAAAAAAAACTATGCAGAAAAAAAAGAACCTACTGAACTTGATAAACAGATTAATCAAAATATCGCTTTTAAAAATGAAGTCTATCAAACTATTTTACGAATAATTTCATTGCCTGATGCCCTTATTCATTTTTTCACGCAAAACTACATCAAAAATCACTCAGATGTAAACAAATTTTCTAATTTTATGATCCAGAGAAAACAACAACTGGAAGAGGCTGCAAGTAAAATTTCAGGCTTTAAAAAATATCGTCGAAGCAATCTAGGACAAAATGAACTATTCAAATTTTTAAATAATTTAAGAAATTTTAAAACAATGAAAAAAGTGTATTTACTCGAAGCATTTCGTTGTCGATACGGGATTAACGCTGAAGCATTGACAATTGAAAATGAAATTAACTACAAACTAAATGCCTTATCGTCAGAACTTGATAATTCGCTTGAATGCTTAAGTTTAGAAATTAATACCAATAATCCTGTTGGAAACATTGCATCCTGCAGTTCAAAGGAAATTATTTTTTACATCAACTATTTAAAAAATGGTACAAATAACTATTTAATCTCATCCAGCAACTCAGAGAAAAACGCTTTCTATAATGATTTAGTCATTGTTTTAAAAACACTAGAAACTTATGGAGAAGATTTTGCAATATATGGCCCGATTGTTTTCCATTTAATCGAATCCATCAAAAAAATAGTGGAATATAAAGATTACCTACTAAATGCATCAAAAAAACCTATACCCACGCCAAGAAATACTAAAAAGCTTCCGTCATTATTCCCATCAACCTTTTTTAATCAGAGGCAATCCATCCCTTCAGAAATAAATCAGCCTATGCCTATTCAATCAATGCTCTCAAATTAAAATGAATATTATTTTTTTATTTTTAAAATAGGCTCTGTCACTACAAATTAATAGCTAAATTTCGCCTCCCAATTATATTCTTTTAGGATATAAAGAAGATTATTTTTTCAAAAATCCTAACTGCCGATTATCTATTTCTTTAAGAGTAGAATAAGAGTTTTCTTCAAGGAATGGATAAAATCGAGCGTACCATCGCAAATTTAGAGAGCAATACTGACGATAGCCTGACGAATCTAAAATTTGTTTTTGAAAGCGATGTAGATCTGTTAATTTTAAATATTGCCCTCCCTCTACCAATTGAATAAACTGAGGATCTTCTTCATTTTTATAGAGAATACTAAATTCGTTAAATAAGCGATTAGCAATTTCAGTTTTAATTTCATTCCAAATTACATCAACACACTCATCATTGCCAATCTGAGTAATCAACCGGGTAAATTGATGAAGCTCGGAAATTGTTTGAGTATTTGCCAATCTTGACAAATAATCTATCGCAACATCACGCACAATAATAGGTAACTTCAATGATGCGACAGCCACTGTTATATGAAGAATTTTAACATCAAGATGTATTCCTTCTATTTTTTCTAGCAGTTTGTTAAATGTGCCTGATGTACATATGGGTTTATCTTTTTTGCCATCATCCAGACCATTAGCTGATAGATTATAACCGCGTTGAATTTCATATAATCCCTGAATAAATTGTTTTCTCGCGTCAATTAAATCACCTATTCGATTTTCTTTATCATGTATGGCTAAAAAGGTTAACGCAAGTAATTCAAGAATTGTTATTTTTGACTTAGGATCGGTGTAATTCAAACTATGCATTCTTTTAATGCAACGTTTAGCTGCTTTGCTTTCTTTTGAATCATCCGGTAATTTTGTTATATATTCAGAAATCATATCCAATGTTTCTTTTAACCGATTTCCTGCTATCATTTGAGCATAGCGATGTTTCAGTTTGCTTGCAGAATCGGATACACTTTGATGAACACTTGTATGATGAGTATTTTGCGCATCATTTACAGTAATAATTGTATTACGATTTATTCCTAACAACTGATCAACATATTGTCTTATCCTCACCGTTGGATTCTCTTCTTGAGCAAGTCTGTTAATTGACCTAATTACAGCTTGCGTCCATAAATGTGAAGGAAGTCGACTCCAGACAATTTGATGACACTCCTCTGTATATAAAAAATGATGAGTTTCAGTTGTTAGAAAGTCAATCTTTTCTAATGTTTTCATTAAGCGAGAAAAATTATTACACCTTAAAATAATATGAAATGCCGTTTCTGTTAAAAGTTTTCTCTTGTTAAGTATTTTTGATACGCTAGAAACACCTGCATTTATAAAAATACCTCCTAGGGTTTTATCAGGATCGGTATCACCTAATTTTGAAGAATCAAGTTTTATGAGAATATCTATATTTTCTTTAGATAAAATATTAGCAGTGTAAATATCTTCTAATACGCTAAAAAGGGAATTATTAGGTCTTTTTGGCAAGTTTGAATATTTTATTATCGCTTCATAAACTCCATACGCCGCTTGTGATGGCTTTGGAAATCCAGAAAATAAATTATAAGCATAAAAATGAGAATAAATTCTAAATAAATCACTTAGATTAGCGCTTGAAGAAAGTTTCCGTGTAGCCTTTATTGCAGCTGAATCTCCGAAAAATCGTGAGAAAAATCCTTTTTGTTTATCATATTTTTTCAAAGCTATTTGTACTTCTTCGATAAAACTCATATTTTTATCTCATTCAAATAAAATTGGTATTTTATCTTTCTACACTTAAAGAAATATTAAAGCACTTCTAATAAATAAAAGAATTCAGGGCAAACGCATTTTAAAAGGCGTGTAAAGCAGAGTTTAAATCTTAAAGGCTTTAAAACGTATACGTTATAATTCTGTCTTTAAAAGATTTTGGTTGGATGATTACGGCATACATAGGCTTCCTGGCCTATACAAAATGGGACTTCTCTGTATGAGTTGCAAAAATTAGGGGGCTGGTCATCTTTAGATTGAGTAAATCGCTGCGCATTCGAACAATAATTATTTTACCAAAGCAGCTGACCATCTAGTAACTGGTACAAATTTGGTACATGGATAAAATACTAAGAGTCTTGGAGCTAGCTGAATACTCTTAAAACTGATAGAATTTTTCACGTTTTTTGGTGATTTTTCTGAAAATCGGGGTGTAGCTCAGCTTGGTAGAGCACTAACTTCGGGAGCACAAGCTTAGAATGAAAAATAATTAATAATCAAACACTTGCGATACTTTGCAAACTTAACAACCTATTTAAAACTACTATAATTTTGGTACATTCTGTTTCAGCCTGGTACAATTCTGGTACATAGATTTACTGAATATAACAAACCTGACAAGGAAAAATTAATAATGTTGTCATTGGTTATTTCAATTTTAACTTTAGCTGCAAGTATTATCGTACCTACCATCTTTTATGTATTAAGTTGGCAGAGAAGAAAAAAAGAAGAAAAAGAAAAAAATATTCAGCAAGCTCAAGAATATTTAAACAAAATCAAGCATCTTCCCAGTACTTTGAATAAAATTTGTATTCACTCTTTTCCGGATGATGATATTTTGTCAACAAAACAAACTGTTTATAGTTTAGAAGATATCCTTGTAAATTATTTCAAGGTAAATTGTTTTCAGCAAACTTTATCTTATTTTAAGAATTTTTTAAATGATTTAACTTTTATTCAAAACAAAATCGAATATAAAGATAATATTTGGTTAATATTTAGTACTATTTATAATCATCTTCCTCAAGATATTATTAATGATATGAAACTAAAAGAAGGTTTATCTAATATAAAAGAACATCTTAAGAAATTAGATGACATTGAAAAAGGGTTAGTTTATTCCCCCCAAAATTTGCATTACATTCAAATTAATAAGAATATAATAAAACCAGTTTTTTTAAATTTTTTAAATGCATTTGAGAAAAACTTAAATCATTTATCAAAAAATCTAGTTAAATATATTGAAGTCCATAAGGAAAAAGATAAAAAATCTTTGAGAGAAATTAAAATAAAAGAGCGAACCCGAACAGCGCCCCTTTCTAACATTCTAAAGTCATAATATACTTGTGTAGTTAATTAGAACTCAAGCTTTTTCTAATTCAAATAATTTTATAACTTCACTTTCAGATAAATTAGTCAGGTCCTGAATATATTGAATCGATCGGCCTTGAGCTATAAGCTTTTTAGCTATTGAAATGGCATTAAGGTGTATGCCCTCTTCTCGGCCCTCTTCTCGGCCCTGTTCTAAGCCTTGCTGCTTTAATTGATGTGCAAAAGTACTCATAAATTCTTGTTTATGTTCTTCTTTTAACTGTTGTGCAAAAGTCATAATTGTTTTCCTCGCTGGTTCCTCAGGGAAGGCTTTAATTAGTTCTTCAATTAAATGTTGAGCAGCCTTCGGTTCACTGTCATCCTGACTGGTATTTACTATATAGTTTAACATATCCGTAAGATTGGAAATATTCAACTGTTTGATTATATTTTGTACAAATTGACTCTCAAGCAATTTTCTCATGATAGTTAAGAAATTTTTATCTCTTTGATGCTTAAAAAGCATCTCCATGAGCCCAACTAAACCATGAATTTTGATTTCCTCATCACTGAGTATCGTTAAATCAATCAGTTTAAAGGGTCTAAAAGCGACTTCTTTGGCAAATTCTGAGTCATCAAAACAATCATAAAGAGAGGTAGAATAAGGGTAAGGCGATTTTTCTCCATGATATATGCAGAATGGTAAAATAACGGGTAACTTTTTATATCCTTGTTTAAGATGCTCATAGCTTAGAGAAACAATGGCATGAAGAAAACGAAATGCCATTAATGGGTCATCAGTAGATTGATGTTCTAATAAGAAAAACAGATACCCAGTCGAACTATTAATAAGACATTTATAAATAATATCACTATGAATCTCACGGAGCTGGGGAACAATGAAACTTTTTTCAGTTAATTGTAGAGAATGTATATCAATCTTTTGGTAAATATTTGATGGCAAATAGGTTTTTAAAAAATCAATTGCTACTTTTTTGTTTTTAAGGCTTTGTTTAAAGTATTTATCATGTGGTTGATGAATAGAAATAGTCACGTCTTATTTTCCTTATTGTGATTCAGTTTAAGAATCTTATCTGAATATATCTAAAAAGATAATCAACAATCTAATTTTTGAATAAGATATTATTTCTTTATATATTCTTTCATGAATTCAGCAAGAACATACTTAACCTTTTTACCTTCCGTTGCCACTTTTCCTTTAAAAGAATTCCTAAGTTTTTTTGAAACTTCAAAATTCATACGCACTAAAGTATCTTCTTTTTCATGAGAATTCTTAATGCTCTTTTTACCAACCATATCATTACCTTAATAAATAATAATAAAATATTAGCATCAAAGTATTATTTATGAAATAAAAAACTATTGATACAATGATACTTTGATGCTAATATAGAAACTCATTAATAGAAAGCGCCAGTAATTAGAATTACGAGTTCTAACTACCAGCTAACCACAATCTACTTACTAGGAGTAAATCATGGCTAACGTCATAGTAGATCATTCCGCTCGGATAGAGCAATTCTTATGTGAGCTTAACTTTAGAACTGCCCAAATGGGTGAGCAAGTCCAGTCAATTGAAAAGCAAGTTATTTCTCAAATCAGTCGTTTAATTCATGAACTTGATAAAGAAAGGAATCAATCCAAAAAGTTCATTCCTCTTTTTGATCGAGAAAATTTTTATCAATGGAATGAGCGTTATCTAGACAAGTTTAATAAAACTTTACTTAAATTATTTTTAGAGACTCGTCAATACGAAAAGCTTCTACATAATTACTATCTGGCTATCCTCCAAATTAAACAGGAGGTAGACCATGCATAACTTTAAAAGGAAATTCATACAACATAGTGTACTTGGCAAAACAGTTCATTCTAGTAATGCTACACCTTATATGACAAATAAAAATAAACCACTTTGGGAGGATTTTGATTCTCTCATTGAACAAGCTGTCGTTCATCAAAATGTTTCTCGTTACTGTGATTTGAACGAAGACATGAAATGGGCTTTAGCGGTTGCAATACTTCGTGAAAATAAAACAGAGATCCTTGATGCAGAGTATGACCATTTCAACCAATTAGTCGCAGATATCTTAGTAACTCGAGGTTCCTTTAAGAGTTTACGAAGACTCTATAACGAACTTGTCGAAACACTCATTAAACCAAAAAAGCCCAAAGAAGCTCATATTGCTTATTGCATTGATACTGCCCTAGAAAAGGAAGAAGACAAACAAGCTCATTATGATGCTGAAGAAGATCGAAATAGAGGAGGCTTTTATGATGAAGATTATAGCTTCTGAAAAAGCCATTCCATCTGGCATGTATGATCTTTCTATAGAAGATTATCACAAGGGCCCGGGTATTAGTCGCAGTGGCTTGATGGAATTTAAACGTTCGCCTTATCATTATTGGTATCGTTATCTTAATCCTGACTATAAATCAGAATCCTCTTCAACGGCTCAGATCTTGGGTAATGCCTTACATACCTTAATCTTAGAACCCCATCAGTTTGAAGAACGTTACTTTGTCATGCCTGAATTTAATAAAGCGACCAAAGAAGGCAAAGCACGTTGGCTACAGCTTCAATCAGAACTAGGCCAAAGAGAAATACTCTCTATAAGTCACTATCAGATTGTGCAGAAGATGGCAGAGAGTTTTCAACAACATGAATTGGCAAACCAGTTTCTTGATAAGGCAGAAATAGAACAATCCATCTACTGGACTGATTCA
>CASFML010000081.1 GCA_949295795.1 uncultured Gammaproteobacteria bacterium
AATAAAATTTCTCCATTTTCAATCCAAAATCCAGCGGCACCTCGTGAGTAATCGCCAGTTACTAAATTAATTCCTTGTCCCATTACTTCAGTGATTAATAAGCCTTTTTCCATCTGCTTTAAAAGATCTTTAAGCGAAGATTGACTGGTTTTTAACAAAATATTATGAAATCCACCTGCATTTCCTGTTGTTTGCAGACCTAACTTTCTAGCAGAATAACTATTTAATAAATATCCAGATAAGATGCCCTCATCAATTAAGATCCGATCATGAGTATGCACTCCTTCATCATCAAAAGGGGCACTGCCTAAAGCACCAAGCATATGTGGTTTCTCATAAATAGAAATTTTTTTAGCAAAAACAGGCTGTCCGATATGGTTAATTAAGAAAGAGGCATTACGATAAAGATTTCCGCCAGAAATGGCATCTAAAAAGGTTTTAATCAAACCGCTGGCAATTTCTGAATGAAAAATTACGGGTACCTGGCAAGTTGCGAGACGTTTTGCACTAAGGCGCTTAATAGTATTCTCAGCTGCATCTTTGGCTAATTTTTCAATTGAATGTAGTTGTTCTGGATTACGATTTATTGTGAAGCTACCATCACGCTGCATGCCCATTTTATCCTTTGCTATCAAATTACAAGAAATGTTATGTAATGAGCTAGGGTATCCTGCTAAAAATCCATTACTATTAGCATAAATATAAATAGCTTCCTGAGTAGATAGGTTAACCCCTTCTGAAATGGTTAATCGCTCGTCTATAGCCAAAGCGCTTGCTTCACATTCTTTACCTAATGCAATTGCATTAGGTGGATCGATTGCCCAAGGATGGTAAAGATTTAAATCGGGCGGTGTTTTTTCTAAAAATTCGTGGTCAGCTAGGCCGCTAAAAGGATCTTCTGTTGTGAAACGGGCTATATGGCAAGCAGCTTCAAAAGTACTTTTAATAGCTTGAGCGCTAAAGTCTGAGGTGCTTGCAGAGCCTTTTTTGTGACCAAAATAAACATTTATTCCTAAGCTTTTATTCCTATTATGTTCAATTGTTTCAACTTCTTGATTGCGTACAGTAACTGAAAAACCAGTATCAAGACTAATACTTGCTTCAGTTTGAGTTGCTCCTTGCTTTTTCGCCATGCATATCAGCTCAGTAAGCAAATTTTTATAATCCGCTTGTTTATTTATTAAACCTTCTGGAAGCCGATGTTCTAATTGGGTAGACATAAAAAAAGAATTTCTCAATATTAAAATGTAAAAGAGTATAGCGATGGGGGTTAAATTTCGCTAGACTAGTATATCTTATGAAAGATGAATACCAGAGAGACAAAGACTACAAGGTTAAAGAAAATGCAGCAGTTCATTGAATTTAGTTTCCGACATTGGGAACTGTGGCTAGCTTTTTTTGTCATTTTAATTTTATTACTGACTTTTGAATTACATGCTAGACTAACCGGCACATTGCCTTTAAGTGTTCAGGAAGCTATTTTTAAGGTTAACCGAGAAGATGCCATTTTTTTAGATGTTCGTGATGAGATTAGTTTTAAAAAGGGACATATCGCTGAGTCCATTAATATCCCTTTTTCTAAACTTAAAGCTAAATTAAATAAGCTTGACTCATATCGAGAGAGACCTATTATCATTAACTATAGTCAAGGCCAATCCCATCATAAAATTGGTAGATTACTAAAAAACGCAGGATTTTCAAAATGTTATCACCTTAAAGGTGGAATTATGAGTTGGCAGAACGCAGCTTTGCCTATTATCAAAAGCTAATCTTTGAATTATTTAGTTAAGGGTGTTTTATGCAAAAAAAAGTAGTTATATATACCACGCAAGGTTGTCCTTATTGTGCAGATGCTAAGGAATTATTAAACAAAAAAGGAGTTAAGTACGAAGAAATCCAAGTTGATAAAGATCCTAATAAGTTAGCTGAAATGGTAAAATTAAGTCAGAAAAAGTCGGTTCCGCAAATATTTATTGATGAAGAATCTATCGGAGGGTTTGATGATTTATCAAAATTAGCTACCTCTGGTAAATTAGATACCTTACTAAAAGATGAGTAATTTATATGAATCAATCCAGCAAACCCCAACAGCCTGAATTTATTATTCAGCGTGTTTATGTTAAAGATTTATCACTCGAGACTCCCCATTCTCCACAAGCTTTTCAAGAAGAATGGCAACCTGAATTAAACTTACAGTTTACTATGAATACTACTGACATAGGAGCTGACAATCACGAAATCGTTTTGCAAATTACTGTCACGGCAAAATCGAAGGATAAGACCTTATTTTTGGTTGAGGTAAAACAAGCGGGTCTTTTTACGATAAAAGGATTTACTGAGGAGCAAAATCATCAAGTAATGAGTATTACCTGCCCTACTATTTTGTTTCCATATGCAAGAGAAGCTGTCTCTGATTTAGTTGGTCGCGCAGGTTTTCCACCCCTCTATTTAGCACCTGTCAATTTCGAAGCGTTGTATGCTCAGCAAATCCAAGATCAGGACAAAGGTTGTAACGGAAAAACAGAAAATTCTTCCAATTCTATTATTACGCATTGATTTTTGAGCGTGTTTACTGTAGTGCTAACGGGTGGAATTGCTACTGGCAAGTCCACTATAGCCCGTAATTTTGCTAATTTGGGTGTAAGTATTGTCGATGCGGATCAGATTAATCATAACCTTATTGATAATTCTCCAGTAGTTCGTGCTGAATTAGTAGGTCATTTTGGCAAGAGTATACTAAAAAAAAATACGGCTATAGATAAAGATAAGCTGCGCGCTCTCATTTTTGCTAGCCCTAAAGAGCGAGAATGGTTAGAAAGATTATTACATCCCTTAATTTTTCGAGAAATAAAGAGTTCAATTCAACAGGCAACTGGGATATACAATCTTGTAGTTATTCCTTTATTGTTTGAAAGTAAAACCTCAAAATTACTAAAAAAAAAACCATCTTCTACTAATTTTATACAAATAGATAGAATTTTAGTTGTTTCTTCGTCTAGGGAGTTGCAAATCCAACGAGCTCGTGAACGAGATTTATTGGAAAAAAAACAGATTGAGGCCATATTAGCTGTGCAAATATCTCCTGAAGAAAGTTTTAATCGAGCAGATGATGTCATTCAAAATGACACCTGTTTGCTAAGGTTGCGTAATTCAACTTTGGCATTACACCAAAAATATTTGTCACTATTAACCTCCTCAAAACTTTCCCTTGATGATTCACCCTTTCTTGGTTATTATCTCGCCTTTAAATAGGAATGATTCTTAATATCATTTAATAGATTCTTAAGCTATATGGTTTATAGTTTAGTTGTTTTTGAAAAAAAGAGTGCTACGATGAAAATAAATAAATTTTTAAAATCAGGGTTCAGTTACTTATTAAGCGGAACTCAAGTCGCTTTTGATGGTTTATCTAGTGCAAGACAAATAGTAGATTTTACTTCTGCTCCTTGGGCGAAGTATGCAGCATGCGGAGCGACTATCGTAGAAGGAGAAATTTATAGAAAAAATATCGTTGAAGGATTTAGTAGATTTAATTTATTGAATAAAAAATCTTTATGGGAATTCTTAATAATTGAAAAATTTGAATCAGATCTAGAAAAAAATAATATATCCGAAAAAAAACTTAAAGAGAAAATAATTAATTTTTTAATCAAAATTAAAGAATATTCGGAAGGAAACTATCTATTAAATGATCAGGAAGAAGATGATCTAGATAGTTGTATTTTAGAGACAAAAAATTTGTCTCTTACTGAAGCTCATAGAGAAAAGATATATAAAATTTTTGGAGATTTAAAGAAAGCTAGAGCAGAAGATTCAAGGTTTATTTTAGAAGAACATCTTGAAGAATTTGAAGAAACAAACAAACAGTATGCAGATTTAATTGAAGCCAAAAAACTTAATTACCCTTTTTTGATAAATTATAATGCTAATCTGGAATATCTTAAACAGAGTAAAGCGTCACATGAAAATGAACTTTATGTTGCTCAAGTCGAAAAAAATTTAAAAATATTAAAGAAACAACTTATCAAGGCGGTAGTTCAAAAGGAAAATTGTCAATATTTTATGGACAATATTCTTAATGCTGAGCTTGTTGACATAATTAAGAATGAGGTATTAGAGAAGGCTAAAAAATTATGGTTTTTACGTTTTGGAATGTTGTTTAGCATAGGAGTGGGGTTATGTACAGGAATTATTACTTTCTACACTTTTCCGTTAGTGTTAACCGCTTTAGGTTTATCCTTAGGGATTGTATCTGCCATCATCTGGCCGTTAGCAATTTTAGCGGCTATTTCCTACACTATTTTAATTTATAATACGATCACTGATTTAATTCTAAATGAAACCTTATCAAAGTGGTGGAAAGAACTTAATCTGGAAATAGAACATACCTATGAACAGCTGAATATTTTCAAATATTGCTTTCTGATAATTGAAAAATCACTTAGCCAATTTTTTGGTAAGTTAATAAATTGGTTTAAATTGCAAGAGCAAGAAAATTATTTTTCATATGTATTAAGAATGCTATTAAGCGCTGCGGTTTTAGTTTTTGGAGTAATTGCTTCACTTACTACGGGATATACTGCTTTTATTCAGTTACAAGACTACGTTAGTTTCTCGCTATGCATAATTACGGCTTTACCCTTAATGCTAAGTGATTTATTATTTACTTTAAAAAATTCATATGACACGCTCGGCTTATTAACTAAAATTTCTATCAATAATTTACTTAATCCCGTTAAAGAATTCTATCAAGACTTTAAAAGTCAATTAAAAAAAGAGAATTTCTTACAATGTAGCTTACATATACTACGTTTACCTTTAAAATTAATGCTTAGTGTATTGAAATTATTTATCTTCTTGTCTCATGTAATCTTTACTTCTGTCGCATCGGATAGATTTTTTAGCTTTCCTTGTTGGCTTACAGTTTTTTTTGCAGCAGGAAGTGAGCTATTGACAGACATATGTCCGTTATTTGGGAACAAGCAAGGCGAACACCATGACCACGATCATGGTGGTATTTTTAATTTGATAAATAAAATTATTTTTATTCTCCCAGCGACCTTGCTTGGTATTTTAAATTGTTTATTCAGCCAATTAAATCGTTGGACAGATTCTGATCGCTTGGCTTTGGATTTTAAGGAGGCTATAAAACAAGAATGGGAGCAGTTTGATATCATTCATAAGCATGAATCATTGACAAATGAGACGAATTCATTAAATGAAGCAGAGCGAGAGTTGCCTGAAAAAGTTGTAATTCAAAAAGCTATTCATATTTGCGATAAGCAAATCAATAGATTAAAAAAAGGATTTTTTAACTCAGAATTAGCCAATAATAAGGTACATATTTTTGAAAGTTATAAACTACGGTTACAACAAAAAAATGGGGATCAAAATAATAATAAACTCGAAGCTTTCGATAGGAACACGTTAGGTGAATATAGATTTTTTAAAAGAGAAGGTAAAACAAAATCTATACAGAAAATAGAAAAAATAGAAAGATTAATAAGTTCCTATAGAGTAAATAAATGACCCTGTTTTAAATGGTCATGTTAGACATATTTAAGTAAAAAAATTGATAGAGACTAGGTGAGCCATTGATTAATTTGAGCCAAATCATTTGGTTTCAAACTACCTGCAGCTTGCTTTAGTAAAAGTGTATCTAATAAGTAGTTATACTGATCACTAGCCGCAGTGCGTTTTGCATCATAGAGATTTTGTTGTGCAATTAGAATATCAACGACAGTTCGTGTCCCTGCTTTATAGCTCTCTTCGGTACTATTTAGCGAAAGCTGAGCAGATTTGATAGCTTGCTGTTCAGCTTTGATTTTACTGATATCGGCCAGTACATCATTATATTTTTGTCTGGTCTTAGTGATAAGTAAACGATAAGTATTATCCAAATTAGCAGCAGCAGTTTGGAAATCATATTGTGCTTGACGAGTTTTAGAAGAAACTGCCCCCCCGGAAAAGAGTGGAATATCTAATTCCAAGCCTAAAGTACCACCATTTTTATTAAATGTGCTTGGAGCATTATTAAAGCCATCTGTTTTTCCATAACTACCTATTAAACTTAAGCTGGGTAGATGTCCAGAGGCTTGCATCTTTATTTTTTCTCTTGATACTTCTACACCATAGCGAGCAGCCATTAATTTCAGATTATTCAGAGTAGCTGCACTAATCCAAGCTTCAATATTGTTGGGTTGAGGGGTTTGTAAGGGTATAGCTTTTGCAAATGATTTTATAGAGGAATAATTTTGTCCTGTTAATTGGCGTAATGCTTCTTGATTATTACGTAAAGTATTTTCTGCGCTTATTTCTTTGGCTAGTGAGCTATCATAGGCTGCCTGTGCTTCATAAACACTCGTTAAGGCATCTAAACCTACTTGAACACGTTTCTGAGCTTGATTTAATTGCTTACTATCCGCAGCTTTTTCTGATCGGGTGAGTTTAAGAGTATCTTGCGCAGATAAAACATTAAAATAGGCAGATGCTACACGGAAAATCAAATCTTGTGCCACTGCAGCCAAAGTTAAATCAGCTTGCTTACCAGTATTTCGAGCTTGTTTTACAGTTATCCAATCTCTGATATTAATTAAGGGTTGCCTAATCGAGATATTGTATCCTTGAGACTGGAAGTTACTTATTCCATTAGGCTGACCGGTACTAGGAGGTTGTGTGATGTTTTGATAATTATTAGAAATGTTAGCTTGGGCTGAGATATTAGGTAAAAGAGCAGCTACACTCTGAGGTATTGCTTCGCGTTGCGCTAATCGGGTCGATACAGCGGCCTGATAGATAGGGTCACTACTTAAGGCAGCTTTATAAATATCGATTAAATCTGCAGCAAAAGTTGCTGTAAAAGGTGTAAAAAATAAATAAATACTTAATACTAATTTAAAGTAATTACTCAGCTTCCAGGTAGACCTAGGAGTAAAAAAATTGAATAGTCTCATTATTTTTTTGTATTAGAAACAGCAAAAATCTAGGTTTTTTAGATATAATGTGGCTTATTATGCCAGATTTCATATTTGAGATATAGCCCTATGAATTCTCATCTCGACGATTCAGATGTCAAAATTTTAGAGCGGCAAATTGTTTATCAAGGACATTTTCAGATAGAACAATGGAAGGTTCAATTTCGTCTATTTAATGGTGGCTGGAGCCAGCCAAGACTTAGAGAGGTCTTTGAGCGGGGTGAAGCTGTGGGAGTTTTGTTGTTTGATGCGAATAATGATCAACTGGTTCTAATTGAGCAGTTTCGAGTTGGAATTGTTAATAAAGCCAAAAATCCATGGTTAATGGAAATCGTAGCAGGTGTCATTAAGAAAGATGAAAGTTTAGAACAAGTAGCGCGACGAGAAACACAAGAAGAAAGCGGTTTAGAAATAACAAATTTATTTCCAATTTATCAATACTGGGTGAGTCCAGGTGGAAGTTCTGAACGGATGTATCTCTTTTGTGGGCAAATTAATGCCAAATTAGCTCAAGGGATTCATGGCGTGGCTGAGGAAGGCGAAGATATTCGGTTGCATGTTTTAAGTTTAAAATCTGCTTATGATTTACTTAATCAAGGAAAAATTAATAATAGTTCGACGATTATTGCATTACAATGGCTGCAACTTAATGAGCAAATTGTCAGAGCCGCATTTTTAAAAAGCGAGTGATTACTAAATTATGAAATCTAAATCTTCTTCAAAAAAATATACTGCTGAAGCAATCGAAGTTTTAAGTGGCCTCGATCCGGTAAAGCGTCGACCCGGCATGTATACTGACACCTCTCGACCTAATCATTTGGCTCAAGAAGTTATTGATAATAGTGTGGATGAAGCATTGGCGGGCTATGCACGATATATCGATGTGGTGTTGTATTCGGATAATTCTTTAGAAGTAAGTGATGATGGTCGCGGAATGCCTGTAGATATTCATCCTGAAGAGAAAGTAACTGGTGTGGAGCTTATTCTGACAAGACTTCATGCCGGTGGTAAATTTAATCATAAAAATTATCGTTATTCAGGAGGCTTACATGGGGTGGGTGTATCCGTAGTAAATGCTTTATCGAGTCATTTAGAAGTTACAATTAGGCGTGATGGATTTATATATCAAATTCAGTTTGAACATGGTAATAAAAAATCTAATTTAAAAAAAATCGGTAAAGTTGATAAGGTGGTAACAGGGACTTCTTTACGCTTTTGGCCAGATAAGCATTACTTTGATAACGAAAAATTTTCTGTCAATCGTTTAAAACATAGTTTGCGTGCAAAAGCCGTTCTTTGCCCTGGTTTACATGTTAGTTTTACAGATAAGCATAACAATAAAAAAGAGGAATGGTTTTATGAAGAAGGTGTAGTCAGTTATTTAAAGGATAGTTTAAGTCAGTTTACATGTTTACCTACTGAACCTTTTTATGGGCATTTTTCAGCAGAAACAGAGGAAGTTGATTGGGCTTTATGTTGGCTTTTAGAGACGGGCGAAGGGTTAGTGGAAAGTTATGTTAATTTAGTTCCAACTATTCAAGGTGGAACACATGTGAATGGTTTACGTACTGGTTTGCTTGAGGCGATGCGAGAATTTTGTGAATTCCGTGATTTATTACCCCGGGGTTTAAAATTAGCACCAGAAGATGTTTGGGATGGATGTAATTATGTATTGTCTATAAAATTATTAGAACCGCAATTTTCTGGACAAACTAAAGAAAAACTGACTTCGCGTCAGTCTGCTGCCTTCGTTTCAGGTGTGATAAAAGATGCATTTAGTTTGTGGCTTAATCAACATATTTCTGAAGCAGAAAGTTTAGCAGAATTAATGATAGCAAATGCACAAAAACGATTACGTGTCAGTAAGCAAATTGCAAGAAAGAAGGTTTTAAGTGGGGCAGTATTGCCAGGGAAATTAGCTGATTGTACTGAGACAGATTTAAGCTTCACAGAATTATTTTTAGTTGAAGGTGATTCAGCGGGTGGTTCCGCAAAACAAGCTCGAAATAGAGAATTTCAAGCGATTATGCCTTTACGCGGAAAAATATTAAACTCCTGGGAGGTAGCTAGTAATCAAGTATTAAGTTCACAAGAAATTCACGATATTGCCACTGCTTTAGGCGTTGATCCTGGGTCTAATGATATATCAGGTTTACGTTATGGAAAAATTTGTGTATTAGCAGATGCGGATTCTGATGGTTTGCATATTGCTACATTACTCTGTGGTTTATTTTTAAAACATTTTCGATCCTTAATCGAAATGGGTCATATTTATATTGCTATGCCACCTCTTTATCGTATAGATATTGGTAAGGAAGTTTTTTATGCTTTGGATGATGAAGAAAAGCAAGGTATTTTAGAAAGGTTAAATGCAGAAGGTAAAAAAGGAAAAGTAAGTATACAGCGATTTAAAGGCTTAGGTGAAATGAACCCTATGCAATTACGCGAAACAACCATGGCTCCCGATACGCGAAGGCTAGTTCAACTTACTATAGATAATGAACAAAAAACCTTTTCTTTAATGGATATGTTATTAGCAAAAAAACGATCTAGCGATCGAAAAATATGGCTAGAACAAAAAGGTGATATTGCAAGCCTATAAACTTTAGGCTTGAGTCAAAAGAGTTAACGTTTTCTTATTAAAGTGAGCCCGTCGCCTATAGGTATCAAGCACATACTAATATTTTTATCATGATAAATAACTTGATTGAATTCTCGAATGGCTTGGGTTTGTTTGTCATGATTGTGTATATCAGCGACGTGGCCACTCCAAAGGACATTATCGACTAACATCAGGCCACCCGGTCGAAGCAATGTTAGAGAGCGCTCATAATAGTTTAAATAATTTTTTTTATCTGCATCAATAAAGATAAAGTCAAAACTATACGAATGATTTTGTTTAATTAAGCTATCGAGAGTTTCTAAGGCTGGTGCTAATTGCAAGTCAATTTTATAGGCTACACCCGCTTTTTGCCAAAAATCTTGTGCTATAGCGCTTGTTTCAGTATTAATATCACACGCAATAATTTTTCCAGTTTCAGGCAAAGCTAACGCAACAGCTAAGCAGCTATATCCCGTATAGACACCTATTTCCAGGGCTTTTTTGGCACCAATCAATTCGACCAGGAATGCCATCAATTGTCCTTGCTCAGGTGCGATTTGCATGCTGTGTGAGGATAGTTTTAGCGTTGTTTCTCTTAAGGACCTTAAAATGTCAGGTTCACGCAAGGATATAGATAACATATATTGATAGAGTTTATCGTTTAAGTTTATGGTTTGGTTCGACATAATGTCCTACTAAAAGTAATTTAAGCTTAAATATACCGTAAAATTATTTTTTGTAAAAAAATGTCTTTCTGTAATTATACACACAACAGTTGGATTTTTTGGCAAGGCACTATGGAAAAGAAGCAACCGGAGTCTATTAATATCTTATGGGATTGCTAGTTAGGCGGCAACGCAGATAAAATTCAAGTGCGAAGAGTATATTTTAGACATTGACATTCGAGCCAAGCGCAGCCAAAATAGCGGACCTTAAAACCGCAGGTCCCCATCGTCTAGAGGCCTAGGACACCGCCCTTTCACGGCGGTAACAGGGGTTCGACTCCCCTTGGGGACGCCATTTTCTTAAAGGGGCGTATTATTATTGCGTCGCGATGCATATACAAAGATGTGAATAATCTTTCGTTCTTATAATAAACCAGACTCAAATTAAATATTTATTTGCAGTAAGTATTGATGTGGAGAAAAACATGGTCCAGATCCCTAGTAAAATATTGCATGGCTATAGCTTATTTAGAAAAAAATATGCTATCGGCGATAATGCAATAATGCGGTCTTTATCCAACTCTGGTCAGAAACCGCAAATAATGGTTATTTCTTGCTGTGATTCACGGGTGGATCCCGCATTAATACTTCAATGTAATCCAGGTGATTTATTTGTGGTGCGTAATGTCGCGAATATCGTTCCACCTTACCAGAAGGATGAAGCATTACATGGTACAAGTGCTGCCTTGGAATTTGGGATTTGTCTGTTAAATATTGAACATCTTATTTTACTTGGACATAGTCAGTGTGGAGGAATAGAGGCTTTATTAAATAGTCAACATTTATCACAACACGATTTTATTACTAAATGGGTTTCTTCAATCAAAATATCCGAAAATAAGATAAAAAATCCAGATGAATATGCAAAATTAGCTTTAAGTCGTTCTTACGAGAATTGTATGACATTTCCTTGGATAAAAGAAAAAATAGAAACTAAAGCATTAACAATCCATCGTTGGTTTTTTGATATTAAAACGGGTCAAATCTTTACTTATTTGAAAGACTATAATACTTATCAAGCATTAGATGTTTAGTTATATGCTATTAATTAGGTTTAAAGCTTGATTGTAAGCGCTGTTTTTTTTCTTTAGCTCGTTTAACTGCAGCTTGAATATAAGTTTGTTCATTAAGTGGTGGAATATTATTTTTGCTTAGACTAGCTTGATCTTGCGTTAATTCCAGACGTTGTTTTTTTGCATAATGACGATGCCGTGCTTGCTGAGGATTATAGTTAGGTTGTGTTATCGATAACAAATCTATGCAATCAACTGGGCAAGGGGGTAAACAAAGACCGCAACCCGTGCATTCTTGAGTTAATACCACATGTAATTGCTTGGCGGCACCCAGAATTGCATCAACGGGGCAAGCTTGGATGCATTTGGTACAGCCTATGCATTCAGATTCGCGTATGGAGGCTATCAAGGGTGGGGTTAATTGCTTCTGCATTTTTGCTTTGAATGGTTCAGGATCTTTTTCTAGCAAGCTTGCCAAAGCTAACAAAGTTTTAATTCCTCCCGGGGGACAACGATTTATTTCAGCTTTATTATTTGAAATAGCTTCAGCGTAAGGGAGACAACCAGAGTAACTACATTGACCACATTGCGTTTGTGGAAGTAAAGCATCGATCTTGTTAACCGAAAATTTAAAATTCCTTTCCGAAATAGATAATTTTTTTGATTTCATTTTAAGGTAAAATAATAACTAGCTTAATTAGTAGTGGTAAAATCTATTTTCTGCATATTTTGAATAGTTTCTTCGGGGATACGCTGTAATAAAGGTACAAAGGCGTTAATAGTATGGTCCTGTAAGATATTGTGTCGATGGTTCCAAGTCATTGCAGGAATGTTTAGAAATTTTTCAGTTTTTTCCGCCGTGATAGGTAATACCGGTTTCAAGTAAATCATTAAAATTCTAAAGAGATTCAAGCCTAAACTGCATACATCGTGAGCTTGCTGAATGGAATCAGAATTTTTTATCAGGAGCCAAGGCTTTTCAGCATCAATCATTTGATTAGCTTGATCGGCTAATTCCATTATACCTTTCATTGCTCGGCCATAGTCTCGGCTTTCATAATAATCGGCAATTTCCTCACCTTTATCAGCGAATTGTTTGAAAAGTTCGGGTCGAAATGAGACTGAAGATAATTTATTATCAAATTTTTTATTAATAAAACTTGCACAACGACTTGCAATATTGACCAATTTACCGATCAAATCTGAGTTAATTTTTTGGATGAAATCTTCAAAATTAAAATCGACATCCTCTGCTCGTCTACTCAGCTTTGTAGCAAAATGATAACGCAAGTATTCGGGATCTAAATAATTGAGATAATGTCGTGCAGAAATATAAGTTCCTCGCGATTTTGACATCTTTTTTCCGTTAACAGTTACATAACCATGTACAAAAATTGCTGTAGGTGTACGAAAGTCCGCGCTTTTTAAAATAGCCGGCCAAAAGATAGCATGAAAGTTAATGATATCTTTCCCAATAAAATGATAAAGCTCAGTTTTTGTTAAAGGAGACCAGTATTCATCAAAATTGAGTTTTCCTCTTGCCATGCAAAGGTTTTTAAAGATTGCCATATAGCCAATAGGAGCATCGATCCATACATAAAAAAATTTATTTTCTGTCTCAGGTATTTTAAATCCAAAATAAGGGGCATCGCGGGAAATATCCAGGTCATGTAAACCTTCCTTAAACCACTCCAAAAGTTTATTGCTAATTTCTTCAGCAAGATGATTGTTTGTAGTGATCCAGTCTTTTAAAAAATCAGAATAATGTGAAAGTTGAAAAAAATAATGTTCAGATTCCTTAGCAATAGGTACAGTTCCTGAAATAATGGATTTTGGATCAATGAGGTCTAATGGAGAATATGTGGAGCCGCAAACTTCACAATTATCGCCATATTGATCAGGTGATTTACAACAAGGACAGGTCCCTTTTACATATCGATCAGGCAAAAACATCTTAGCTTCAGGATCATAGGCTTGTTGGATAACCTTACTATTAATATCACCTTTCTCTTTCATGCGTTGATAAATAAGCGTGATGAGGGCTTCGTTTTCTGGCGAATGAGTGGTATAAAAATTATCAAAATCGACATAAAACGCAGCAAGGTCGCGTTTATGTTCTTCGGCAATTTGAGTCACTAGAGTCTCTGGGCTGATGCCGTGTCGCTGCGCAGCTAACATTACAGGCGTTCCATGCGCATCTTCGCCTGATATAAAAATACAGTCGCGCCCTAGCATTTTTTGAAAACGTACCCAAATATCCGCTTGAATATGTTCTAATAAATGGCCAATATGTAAAGATCCATTGGCATAAGGCAAAGCGCTAGTGACTAATAGTTTGCGATGTAATTGCTGCATACTTAACTTTTGCGTATTATTGATTTCTAGATTCTGCCTTTTTGCGAGGAGTGGCGTCAAGTTATAATTCGAAGATACCCTATGTTGAAGCTTACTGATCGAGTCAAATATATAATTGCTGTTGCCTCTGGGAAAGGAGGTGTGGGTAAATCAACCACTGCTGTGAACCTCGCATTGGCGCTCGCAGAAAAAAAAAATGTTAAAGTTGGGATATTGGATGCAGATATCTATGGACCTAATCAACCCCAGATGTTGGGCGTCAGTGAGAAGCCGACTAGTAAGGATGGTAAAACCTTAGACCCCGTCTATGCATATGGCATACAATCCATGTCTATAGGTTATTTAATTGATGTGAATACACCTATGATATGGCGTGGTCCGATGGCGACTGGTGCTCTACAACAATTGTTAAATGATACACATTGGGATAATCTGGATTATTTAATCGTTGACTTACCACCTGGTACGGGTGATATCCAATTGACGCTGACCCAAAAAATTCCTTTGGCCGGAGCAGTGATTGTAACGACCCCTCAAGATATTGCTTTGCTGGATGTGCGTAAAGCAATAGGAATGTTTAGTAAGGTTAAGGTGCCTTTGTTAGGTATTGTCGAGAATATGTGTATGCATGTTTGTAGGCAATGTGGTCATGAGGAGCCTATTTTTGGTGATGGTGGCGGTGAACGGATTGCCAAAGAGTGTAATATTAATTTATTAGGTGTTTTGCCATTAGATAGCCGGATTCGTAAACAAGCTGATTCAGGAAGGCCTATTTTTATTGCGGAGCCAGATAGTCAGATTGCGCATGTCTATCGAGAAATAGCCAATAAAATAGCTGAACAGTTAAGTCAATCAAAAACTACAGGTTTTCGGTTTCCGAAAATTGTCATAGAGAAAAAATAGTAGCTAGGAAAATTAATATGTCCATTAAATCTGATGCATGGATTTGCCGCATGGCAAAAGATTACAATATGATAGCCCCATTTGAGTCAAAACAGGTGCGCCAAACTCTAGCGGGGCCAATTATTTCCTATGGTGTTTCAAGTTATGGATATGATGTACGTTGCTCCAATGAGTTTCGGGTTTTTACCAATATAAATTCTGCTATTGTCGATCCGAAAAGTTTTTCGGAAGAGAGTTTTGTCGATATAAAAAGTGATGTATGTATTATTCCCCCAAATTCATTTGCGTTAGCCCACACGATTGAATATTTTAGGATTCCACGTAATATCCTTACTATTTGTGTTGGGAAATCAACTTATGCGCGATGTGGAATTATTGTAAATGTCACTCCATTAGAACCTGAATGGGAAGGCCAAGTCACCTTGGAATTTTCCAATACGACACCTTTGCCCGCTAAAATTTATGCTAATGAGGGCGTGGCACAGATGTTATTTCTCGAATCAGATGAGGTTTGCCAAATCTCTTATCGGGATCGTCAAGGCAAGTATCAGGGCCAGAGAGGCGTGACTTTGCCAGTAACTTAAAAAATTTATCCTAATTGCTTTCTTTTAGTTTAAGTATACGTTTGAAATAATCTTGTTTCATAAAGGCCTTAACTTTGCTTAAAGTGTCTTCAGCAAATTTATTAGCTCGTTCTGTTCCTTGCTTTAGAATTTGTAGAATCTGACCTCGATCTTTTTCGTAGATTTTTCGGCGCTCTCGTATGGGCTGGGTTTCAGCAACCAATACATCAATAAGCCGACGCTTACATTCGACATCTTTGATTTGGCCTTTGCGATATTTATCTTTTGCTTCAATAACCCAATTTTTATCTGGGTTAAATATATCATGGAATATCCATAATGGATTATTCTTAATAGTCCCGGGATCTGTAGCGCGTAATCGATTTGGATCGGTGTACATCCCCATTATTTTTTTCTTGATCGTATCCGGATCATCACTTAGATAAATGGCATTATTTAAAGATTTGCTCATTTTAGGTAATATCCCATCCGCATTAGGCGGCCCAGTTCCAACTAATCGGCGAACTGTACTGAGCTTTGCTTGAATAATAGGAAATAATCCCCCTTTGGAAACATAATCTTCATCTTTTGTTTGCGGATCAACTCCGCAATAAATTTGATTAAATCGGCGTGCGCATTCGCGGGCTAACTCTAAGTGAGCAATTTGATCTTCTCCTACGGGCACAATTTCTGGGCGAAAGCTAAGTATATCGGCCACCTGCCCGACAGGATACAATAAAAAACCAAAAGGATAATTATCACCTAGATTTTTTTGGCGTATTTCATCTTTTATTGTCGGGTTACGCATGACTCTAGGAAACGTAATCAGCATACTGAAAAAGCATGTAAGCTCAGCAATGGCCGGAATTTCTGATTGGACAAAAATATGGCTATGTTCCGGGTCGATGCCAGCAGCGAGATAATCTAATGCAATTTCTAAGGTATTTTGACGAATTTCTTTCGGAGATTCTGCGCGAGTAGTAAATGCATGAACATTAGCAATAATAAAATAACAATCATAGCTTTTTTGTAAGCTTACTCGCAATGCTAAGGAACCGACCCAATGACCAAGATGGAGTTTACCCGTCGGAGTGTCGCCAGTGAGTAAGCGTGGTTTTGATAGTGCCATAATCATATTTAATCTTAACTTAAGACTATTTTGCTAATATAATGTAATTAATTCAAGTTATTTGCATTTAAAAAGTAAATTAATTGAATAGGTAAAAATAATGCTAAAAATTCCAACTTCGGCGAAAAAGCTAATTGAACTCAGTTTTGAGGGAGAGTGTCTTCAAGCATTGCAACAATTTACACATCCTAGTAAATCAGGGAATGAAACGCAAGTTAGGCAAGACTTAAAAAGAACGTATGGTTTAACTATCGGAAAATGGTCCTATGTGATGACATCTAGAATAAACTATATGAGTTTGTGATAAATAATTATCAAGATTTTATATTAATATTAATGAAAATTCTTTTGAAGTTTTGTTCCCCTGTCGTTCTTCCTGAAAAAGCTACTTTTTTATCAAAGGTTCTATCATCCTAACCGCAGAATAGTTTTGCCTATAGAATGCGACCTTAATACAAAAACGCTTATTTGTAATGTTATTGCTATTTTATCTGTGTTAACATGCCGGCTTCTATTGAGCTAAGGAGAATAGCCTATGTCGGCCGTTCAATCCAAAAATTCGTCAAAGATCTTTGTTGATTTATCCACTGAAGAATTAATTAACTACGCTATAGAACGAAAAGAAGGTTTGATTGCAGCTAATGGTGCTTTTTCAGTGACTACAGGCAAACGAACCGGTCGCTCACCTAAAGATAAATTTATTGTCGCCGAGCCTAACAGTGAAAAGGATATTGATTGGGATTCAGTTAATCAAGCATTTTCAGAAGATCGCTTTTATAGATTATGGCAGCGTGCCGAACAATATGCCAAAGAAGTTGATTTATTTATTTCTAATCTTCAAGTTGGGGCTGACCCCACCTATTATTTACCCGTTAAAGTAATTACCGAATATGCTTGGCATAATTTATTTGCGCGCCAACTTTTTATTCGTGAAGCAGATTTTTATGGAAAAGTGGGAAAAGCCGAATGGACGATATTAAGTCTCCCAGGCTTGAAAACTGATCCGCAGCGAGATGGAGTGAATAGTGATGCAACTTTAGTAATTCATCTTACTGATCGTAAGGTTTTATTATGTGGACATCAGTATGCGGGCGAGATCAAAAAAGCAATGTTTTCAGTAATGAACTATTTGTTACCCGCGCTAGATGTTTTACCTATGCATTGCTCAGCTAATGTAGGAAAAGAAGGTGACGTTGCTTTATTTTTTGGATTATCTGGAACAGGGAAAACAACCCTATCTGCCGATCCCGATCGTTTTTTAATAGGCGATGATGAGCATGGTTGGAGTGAAACGGGTGTTTTTAATTTTGAAGGTGGTTGTTATGCTAAATGCATTGATCTCTCTAAAGAACGTGAACCTTTAATTTGGGATGCGATTCGTCATGGTGCAGTAATGGAAAATGTAGTATTAAATCCGAAAACCTTAGAGCCAGATTATAAAGATGCAACGCTAACCCAAAATACTCGTGTCGCTTACCCAGTAGATTTTATTGAATCTCGTTTTCGAGCAAATCGTGTTGATCGTTTACCCGATGCCGTTATCTTCTTATGTTGCGATTTATTTGGAGTTTTACCACCTGTTGCCTGTTTGAATCATGAACAAGCAGCCTACTATTTTTTAAGTGGTTATACTGCATTAGTGGGTAGCACTGAAGTGGGTCAAACAGAACCTATTAAGACCACATTCAGTACTTGTTTTGGCGCTCCTTTTTTCCCCCGGCCAGCTAAAGTCTATGCTGAGTTATTGATCAAGCGTTTAAAAACGAGTCACGCAAAAGTCTATCTTGTTAATACCGGTTGGACGGGCGGTGCCTATGGAGAAGGTGGGCAGCGCTTTTCTATTCCAGTCACGCGTGCGATTATTAAAGCTATTTTGAATGATGAAGTAGTAAAAGCTAAGTCAGAATTGTTACCGGGTTTTAATTTTTCTATCCCTAAGCATTTGCCAGGCATAAAGAGTGAATTATTAAATCCAAAAAAGACTTGGAAAAATCCAAAAGAATTTGATCTTAAAGCGGAAGAATTGATAAATAAATTTATTAATAATTTTAAGCAATTTGATGTCAGTCAAGCTATCAAAGATGCTGGGCCAGTTGTTGTTTATACAAAGTAGTGTTTTTATTTACAGTTATGTCCAATGTTGTGCTGGATTCATCGGGTTTAAAAAAAACCGGCCCCACGTATTGAGGTTTATTTTGTGCTGTAGTTTTTTTAAAGGTTGAATCACAAGATTGAAAACTTAAATTAAATAACCTATAAATAATTTCTTTAATGAAAAAAATTATTCTTTTATACCAAATAAATATTTGGGAATAATTATATTTGTGCTCATTTTCTGAATTAGTTTGGTTCTTTATTAAAAAATCATCTATTTGCTGACAAAATTCTGAAAAGGCTGCATTTCGATCTATTCCTTCGGTAAGTAAAATTTTATTTGCTAGATAAGAATATTCTGGAATTAATAGCTTGAATAATTGTGCCACGGAATAATAATCGGATCGAAATCCAATTGTGCAATTAGTATTATCATATTTCCTAAAATGTTCGGGTGCAGTATAGGGTTGAAAAACTCTTCTAATATTGGAAGTTGTTGAGCTTTGTCCAGGTAATTGTAAATTCCGCATATAGTCTGTAATTGAGCTAGAGCTATGTAAATTAAATGCATTTACACTCCTACCAAAATCAATGATATTTACTTTATTTGTATGTTTATCAATAATGATATTATTACAAGTTAAATCGCGATGAATAATTCCTTTTCTATGAATATCAGTGATAGCGCTAATTAAATTCTTTATAATTTGAAATCTAAATATAAGCTTATATTGAATTGCATAATGAAATGGCTGACCTTCAAAAAAAGGGGTTGTAAAGTAAAAATATTTAGTATCTTCATAGCATCGAAATTTAAAATTTAAATGCTCGTAAGCACATTTCCAGCCATCACTATCTTGTGATTTTGTATAATGATTTTTAGTTAAAATTTTAACGCAGAGATGATTTTCTTCATTATTGTAGGTTAGTTTATAAACACTGCCCATTCTGCCAGTACCTATATGACATATATTTCTAACAGGACCATAGTCCATTTCAATTTTTTCAACAATTTTTTTATAGAGCGAAAGCATATTCGACTAAGTTTTGATTTAGCTATATAAAAATTTTAAATAAATCATTTAAGTTTAATTTGATTAATTATTTAATTCTTCGGCACGATTTTTAGCTTCTTTAAGCGCTTTTTTTACCATCTCTGAAAATCGTGAGTTTTTTAAAAATTTTAAAGCCTGTTCAGTTGTTCCTCCTGGGGAGGTGACTTGTTGTCTCAATTCAGCTAAGGTTTTCTCTTCTTTTATTGCCATTTGGGCAGATCCCAAGGCAGTTTGTAAGGTGAGTAAATTAGCGTCCTGTTTAGCTAAAC
>CASFML010000082.1 GCA_949295795.1 uncultured Gammaproteobacteria bacterium
CAGTGCATTAGCGATGTCTTTTGATGAAAAACCATAGGCTTGAACCAGAATAGAATGTTCTGCTTTAGCAATTTGATCAGTAATTTGACGAGTACAATCTTGTCCGGGGGTAAAACATGCTTGAATAACCGGACAAGTAATCGATTTACTTGGTAAGCTAATCAAATGAGTAGACGGTGATCCTACACAACCCTGAATGAGTGTAAATGAACTTAATATACAAAATAAAAATAATCTTTTTATCAGCATAATTATGAATATCCAAATTATTAATGTATTTTCAATAAATAATCAGGTTGGAAATCCCTGTGCAATTGTAGACAATGCATCTCATCTTAACACAGATGAGATGCAAGCGATGACCATATTAAATCTTAGTTGAACTATTTCTATTCGACATATGCTCCTATTGATCCCAGAATATTTTCTAATAAAGTTTAAATAAATTACAATAAATAAAATTAAAATATTTTACACATTAATTTTTAAATTATTAAAATAAATTTATCTAGTCAAGTTAGAAAATATCGATTAAAATGTAAGGATATAAAAAAGGAACAACTATAATAAAAGGAGTTAATTATGCCTTTTCATTCTGCATTAAAAAAATTTTATACCAATGGTTTTTTTGAATTAACTGATTCTCAAATTTCTCTCGCCAATGTTCGTAGTCTTGAAAAACAAATTAAGCACCTTAAAGAAGATAAACCTGAAATCCCTTTTTATCAAATTCATTTAAACCATCTTAATTTTATTCCGGACGCTTTACTTCAAGCTGACATGCCCCAGCTTATTTTAAGTGGGGCGATTGTTGAACATAATTCACGTGCTTGGAACGGAAAACTTACCGATGTCGCTTTAACCCAAATGATGAGTGTGAACGGATTCAATGCTGCTTTAAATATCAGGGATCAAGAAGAAAGTCCAGAAAGGCAATTAACTACCTTAAAAAAAGCCTTACTTTCTTTATTAACTCAACTCGACACATGGAATTCGATTGAACTAGATAATGTTTTTTTTTATCAAGATCATAAAATTAATTACTTTGCTTCCGAGCATTTTTATAATGAATTATTAGGTTCCTTAGCTAAAAATGATTCTCTGAGAAAATTAACTATAAAACCCTTCTCGCTTATTAAACATCGAAATAGTTTAGTTAATTTTTTAACTCAACATACTCAGTTAGAAGCCCTACATCTGGAGATTAACGAAGCCAATAGACAAGATTGGCTAGAATTAAGTCAAATCCTAGCAGGACATTCTAAACTTGAATCTTTGAATTTGGATAATAGTATTCTCGATGCACATGCTTATTCAGCTTTGACTCACTTATTAGATGAAAATTATCGACTTAAAATTACTTTACCTGAACCAACTAATGAAGATTTATTGAAAGTTTATGAACCATTAAAACAACGCTTGTTAAAGTCAGGTTTAGAACGATTCAAAGAAGATCATTTATCACAAGCTAAGCTTCTGCAAATAGCTGTCGGGATTATTGAATCTAAAAAACCTGAAACAAATTTAGTCGAATACAACTCATTAGTGGAGCAGACTTGTCAGACTTTTATCTTACTAACCAATCCTCTCTCTCTTCCTGTTACAGAGAATCAAAAAGACTCTTGGATAAAAGATACCCGTGTCCTGCCTAGTATTTATAGAAACCATGCTGAACATTTAAAGGATGAGCCTTCTTTACTTCAACTTCATTTGGATAAACTCATTCCTAATGGAACAAAAACAGCAGGCTATTTTTTGATGGAGAAAGCGTTAGAAAGTAATAACTATATAGCCATGAAAGCTTTACTAAATGCAAAAGCTAATTTATTTGAATTACCCATTACTCGAGAAGAGCCTTTTTTAGCCAAAGTTCTGCAAAGTAAAGGGGATTTAAAGAGAATGGTTATTGAACATATTCGACAAGATCAGCGACTGGCAGAGCTCGCTTCAGAATGTTTAATGGCTTACCCTGATTTAGTTCACACCTTTGGAGATTTAAAAACCCATTTAGATCAATATAGTTCTCACCTGGTAAAAAAAGATAATCCTTATACCTTACTCTTTATATCAAATGAGATATTGGGCATTTGGAGAAAATTATTAGGCTTTCAAAACCCTGCTACTACAAGAGGGAAAGAATGTGCTCAAATCTATCTTGATTTAGATAAAAGTCTCCAGATTATCCATAACGATCCAGAAATTACATACACTGCCCTCCGTGAAATTCAGACTATTATGCAAAGAATTAAAGAAAATTCTATAAAGGCTTTACGAGGCATTTTAAATAAATCTTTGTTACATGAAAAAGTTATCAATCTGGTTGATCGATTTGACACGGAATTAGAAGCAAGCAAAGACCAAATAAATGTAAAAAAAGATGAAACGATCAAGCATAGAGATGAAGAGATAAAAAAACTAAAAGAAAGTCATGAAAGAGAAAAATCTATTCTTAATGAAAAATTTACAAAAATGGAAACGGAAAATGCCGCGATGAAAGCACAACAGGCTAAGATGGAAGAAACTCTTAATGCTTTATTAAAACAAATGGCCTCCAATAATACCCACTCTTCAGAGAAGATACCTACTTCGCAAGATCAAATAAGAACAGAAGCACAAAGATTTTTTCGGCCATAATCATAGGAGGGTTTATTAAAGGAGTAATGCTAATTATGTTAATAGAAGACATTGGCCAACAACTCTCCCATAAACCCTTTAAATGGATGTCTTGGTGGTGGGGAATAAGATGGGGAGATTTTATTGAAATTTCCCCTCAACTCAGCAAAGAAAATCCTTTATGGCAACGCGAAGATAGCCATTTAGAGAACATCCGGTTGTGTGGGCTACCTCCTAATGAACTACAAGAAGAAATCGCATTGTATTGGGAAAAGTCTTTCTGGCGACGATGGCTATTAAGTTTTTTTACGAATATTGATAACAAGATAGTTATTTGGTCTTATTATAAGCGTTGTCTGTCATTTAGGATTATTTATAAGGAAAATCCCGCGCTACAGCAACATTTAATGGTTTATGATCCAGATCAGCGTCTTGTTAGCCAACTCATCAATAAATTAAAACAAGATACTGGAGTATTAGAAAACTGTTTAGAAAAATACTCAGGCAATACTCAATGGGTAGAAAAAAACTTGGATTTATTATTAGCTAAATTCGAAAGAAAAAGGCAGATATTTTTTTCAAAATTATTGAATAAGTATTTAAAAAAACTGCCTGCAGGAAGCAACCAAGAATCCGTACGAAAAAAATTAGAAGAAGAATATCAGGAAATAGAAAAAATGCTTAGAAATTATGTACAAAATTCATGTCAAGCGAGTGCTAGCTCACAAGAATCGAGATTACCTATTGAAGAAAATCCCAATCGAGATTTAGTATATGTGGGACCTACAGTTGTAACTGAAAGGAAAGAGAGCCCTTATTTCGATAGCGACGATCCCAGCTGTTCGATGTCTATAAATGAATGGTTAGCTCTAAAACGACAATCCATAAAAGAATTATTAAAAGAAGAACCTGCTTCCTATGAGGTTATTCAAGCCTTATTAGAAAGGAGTTTGAAGAGTTTACAGTTATTCATTGAACCCCAGTTGATTAATTATGAAAGAGTCGTTAATGAAGTGAGATATGGGCAGATTAACCATAGGAGTGCTATTGAATGGTCTGAGTTCTTACAGAATCAATTAATCTATTTTTTTAGACATGGAGGTTTATTATTTCATCCGGATAAGTCTGACGGAAACGACAATCTAAGAATTATCAAGACTGAATTATTTAAAGAATTTCAACAATTTGCTGAAAATTCGCTTGAAAGATTAAGTAAAGGACTAATAACATTGAAGCGATGTATTCCTCAATGCGAAATAAACCTAAATAAAATGCTAGAGGAAATAGAACGTGATCGAAAAGATTTTAGACAATGGTTCGATAAAAAATATGCTGAGATGGAAGCAGAGCAGACTGAGATAAAAGCACAACAGGTAAAGATGGAAAAAACTCTTAATACTTTATTAAAACAACTAAACTTTACAGCTAGAACTTCAATTTCAGAAGAGCAAGAAGAATGTCTCGACAATACAACCCCGTTACTTCGACCTTGACTGCGCTCATTCAATTCAGTCTTAACTGCAGATCACTTTTTTACCTCTTGTTCCGCTTGAAAATGTGCATCAGGCCAAACAGGTACATTGATCTCTTGTAAAGGTGCTCTCCAAGCACAACTGGCTATCCAGCCAATC
>CASFML010000083.1 GCA_949295795.1 uncultured Gammaproteobacteria bacterium
TAAAAGGTAAGGGAGTGATGAATCCTCCTTTACGAACCTTTGAGCATCAAAAAGCATTATTTTCCGCAATAAAATCCGGTATGATTGATACAATTGGCTCCGACCATGCTCCACATACGCTAGAAGAAAAAGCTAAATCTTATGGGGCTTGTCCTTCAGGTGTTCCAGGTATAGAAACTACATTGCCATTATTATTTGAAGCATATCATCAAAATTTGCTTACCTTAGACAATATTTTGGATTTAACCTCCCGACGCGCAAGAAAAATATTTAATTTACCCGATCATCCAGATGATTATGTGTTAGTAGATTTGTCTTTATCTAAGAGAGTTGAAGACAAAGATCTTATTACAAAATGTAAATGGTCACCCTTTGCGGGGCGGCTTTTGAGGGGCTGGCCGGTAACTACAGCGTTGAAGGGTCATATCTATGATTTAAGTAAATTATAGTTGCATTATACAAGAATTTTATTGGGGTTTTTTAATTAACCCTTTTTTAAACCATGCCAAGGCTTGGAGTGGTTCACCTAAATCTTCAGATAATTCTCCTAACTCTAGATAGGTTTCTAAGTTAGAAGAATCATAAATCAAACTTTTTTCTAAATAATCTCGTGCTTTACCCCATAATTTCTGTTGCCTACAAAATCGACCTAAGCCGAGTAAAAGATAAGGGTCGTCAGGATGTTTTTTTAGCCATTTTTCCGCTACTGTTAATTGGCGGGCAGGATTTACACTTTTAATAAGACTGTAAGTTGCAACAAGTGGCCCAAACCATTCCTTTTTTAGTTGTTTTACGATTAAGGATTCAGCTTTGGCGTCTTCATGATGACTTATAAGTGCTCTAGCGTAATTATTTAAAAATAAAGAATCCTTTTTTAATTTAGGTGGTAAATTTTTCCATATGTTTTCGAGTGTCGAAATATCGTAAATATATTTTTCTTCACTTAATAAATTTTCATAACATTCTTGTTGCAATTGTTGAATTTGCCCTTTAGCTATCCAGGTTTTATTTTCTAATTGTGGTAAAATTTCTGCAATGTGATGCCAATTTTGCGGTTTTTGATAAATTGCAGAAAAAAGACGTTGATCCTCCAATGCATGGGTTGCTTGTAAACGCTTTTTATATCGATTGTGATGCCATTTTTTTGGAAGCATTAAAAAAAATTTAGAAAGCCGAATCAAAAAGTAAATTAAAATAAAGGTAATGACTAAAATTACAATAGCCAACCATAATGGCATTTCCAAGGCAAGTTGATGCCAAGTAATTAGCATATAACCCGGGTCTGCGGTTATTTTAACTCCAACCCAAACTGAAAGGACAAGAACTAATAAAAATATAAAAAATCGATACATTAAGAGGGTCCCTTTGGACTAGTGGAAATAACAGAAGTAGCATTAGTAGTGCTAGGTGTTTTTTTCATAATCGAAATTGCCTCAAGTAAAGGATTTAAATCGAGAGAAGGAATCTGTAAATTGACTTGTTTTAACTGATTAATACTTTGCAAAATCGTTTGTGTGTCGAGTGAGTTAGTTGCAAAATGCCCCTTAATATTTTCTTGAATTTCTTGCAAGCTAGATTGATAAATAGCGGGTTCGTGATGTATTAATGCCCATTGGGCTTGTTGCAATAATAAGAGTAAGTTATGTTGCAAGTATTGTTGCTCTATTTCTGGCAATAAAGGTTCTATAGGTTTATTTAAATGACGAATAATGATCAGCTGTCGGAAACTTTCAAGGCTGTTTTTTAGGGCACGTGCCCACTTATTTTCCTGAAGATTATTAGTAGCCGCTTCAGGCGTTGGTGGCTTTGAAGAATTAGAATTTGGCAATAAGGGTAACTGAGTAATTTGGAGTTTTAAAGACTGTAGCTGAGCTAAAATGGTTGTTAAATCTATATGGGGAAAAGCTTTTAAATTAATTAAATATTGAGTTAATAATTGATGAAGATTCTCCAAGCGAATATCCGGGCTTACTATAGCGCTTAACTGTTGATCGGCTAGTGTCAATGCAGACAAAGCATTGCCAGCATCATAAAAATAAACTAGGTTATACTGGGCTAATTGAATCAGTTGATTAACGTTAGCGAGCAAGATAGCATTATCGTTTGAAGAAAATTTTTGTTCGATAAAATTTTGTAGTTGTGAGATTTGTTGCTGACGATTTTTATCGTTGGCTAGATTTTGTGAAATCTGTGTTTGCAAAATGGATAGTTGGCTTTGATAATCGTTTAGTCTTTCCCTGTTCTTAAACCAAAAATAACTTAAACCTAGAAATAAACCTATCAAAGTAACAAGTAATAATCCTATTGCCAGCCAAGCCATGAAACAGCTTTTTGAGCGTAAGGGCTGTTTTTTGTTTTTTTCTGTTTCTTCTAAAAAGGGTGTGGGTTGTGATTCCATAATGATTGCTCCCGCCAGGAAAACAAAGTTTTTAAGATAGCAGTATTTGTTGCATTATCCGATATTAGGGGCGGTTTTACAAAACCTAGTTTCTTTGCACTATCATTGAGTCGATTGCTAATAACAAGCAATTGTTTTTTGAATAAAATTGCTTGCCAGTAAGGATGTAATAAGCAGACTAAGTTTTTTAGTCCGTTATGACTGGTACAAATAATGACGTCTATCGATTTTTCATCGGGAATACAGGTAAACGTATCAATTTTTGGTAGCTGTCGCTTATAAACATTTAGGTTATCTACCTGGGCACCTCGAGCTTTCAAACCCCGGGCTAAATAGGAACGACCTCCTTCACCTTTGATGATTAAAATTTTTTTTTGATTTAGGTTTTGTAGCTTAGCAAGGTTTAATAAGCCCTTACCGCTAAAATTCTTCTTTGGGTAACCATGACAAGGCAAGTTACATTGCGTTAAAGCTAAAGCTGTACCCGATCCTGTAGCGAGGATTTTGCTATTTTTTGGCCAAAAGGAGCAAATACGATGAATAAATTTCTCTATATAGAATACAGAATTTGGGCTAATAAAGATTACAAAGTCGAATTGATTAAGTTTTTTTAAGATTAATTCAATTTTTTTTATATTTTTGGTAGGGATAATTTCTAGCGTTGGGAAATGAATGGCTACCCCCCCATATTTCTGAATTTGATCAATTAAGCTGTGTGCTTGATGAGTAGGACGGGTAATGAGGATGCGTAAACCATTTAAAGATGCCATGGACATAAAAATAGCTGTAATTTTAATTAGAGGCAATAGGGTTTAAGAAATATTGATTTATAGAGCCGTAAGGGCTCGCTTGGAAAGGATTAATGATAGTGTTAACATGGAGGTCAGGTATATAAAACAAAAGAGAGTCCTATGGCTTCCACATTAAAACCTGCATTAAAACCTGATTTGACCTTAGACTATCAGCGAAATGATTTTAAATCTCTTGAAGATCATCTGAGAGATTTGAAAGAATCGAAAGAGTTGAAATTTGGGTTTCCTACCCCTCTTAATCTTTTAAAAAGACTAATTGAAAAATTTATTTTGTTCATCGTTCAGAAGAAAACTACGAACGAAACTGCTAACAATAAATTAATTTCTTCTTTTAATGCGCTTAATTCTATCAGAGAAAGTAATTCTTTTGTTCAATCTAAAATGAAGGAAGTTAAATCAATTGCGTTAGAATATTTAAATCGGCAAAAAACCAATCGAGATAAACTTCAGGAAAAATTAAAAATTAATTCAATTAATTCAAAGGAGATGAAGAATAAAAAAGAAGCGGTTATGAAGCTTTCAGATATGTTAAACGAAATAACAGAAAAAAGTCTCCTAGAGCATGAAACAAAGCTGCAAAAAAGTTATGCAATATTGAAAATGCAGCCATTTGGGAGTGATGAATCCAAAGAATATTTTCAGAATCGACTTATAGATTCAGTTATTGATGCACGCATAAATGCTAAAAATATTTTTATTGCAGATTCAGTTAAGACAAATAAAGTTCTAGCCGACATAGATGATGCTTATAAATATTTACGTAACTATGCAACTCTTCGCCCAAATGTCGGAGGCGCTTGCGATAATGAACAAAACGATGATGAAAATAAAAGTCTTATAAAAACTTTCCACCATCGGTGAGATAAAAATCTAATTGACAGTATTTAACAGCTTTATATGATTTCTATATGCAGTATTTTTCCTTAGTTGTTGTTTTCAGTTAGACTAGTATTTTATAAAAGCAATTTTTATGCCTTTAATTGGGATCAAAGATTTAGATTTACAAAACAAACGTGTTCTCATTAGGGAAGATTTTAATGTGCCTTTAGATAAAGGGATCATTACTAGTGATGCACGTATCTTAGCAGCATTGCCAACCATTCAATACGCTTTAAAAAAAGGTGCGGCAGTTATTTTACTTTCCCATCTTGATAGGCCCACAGAAGGTCATATTACTCCCGAACTTTCTTTAGCCCCCATTGCAAAACGATTACAGGAACTATTAGGGAGGCCAGTTAGGTTCATTGTTAACTGGCTGGATGGATTTAAGATTTCTCCTGGCGAAGTTGTGCTATGTGAAAATGTCAGATTTCAAACAGGTGAAAAGAAAAACGATTCGATTTTAGCAAAAAAAATTGCAAAATTAGGTGATATTTTTGTCATGGACGCCTTTGCTACAGCGCATCGTAGTGAGGCTTCAACTGTAGGAGTGGCACAGTTTTCTTCTCAGGTTTGTGCCGGTTTATTGCTAATGTCAGAGATAAAAGCTTTGAATCAAGCCTTGAAAAATCCAAGTCGACCTTTATTAGCTATAGTGGGTGGATCTAAGGTTTCAACTAAATTAATGCTGCTATCTTCTTTACTTAACAAAGTTAATTTTTTAATTCTAGGAGGGGGAATTGCCAACACCTTTTTAGTTGCTCAAGGATATTCCGTAGGCCAATCCTTATTTGAGGCTGACTTAGTCAATGAGGCAAAGAGACTTTTGGCTTTAGCAACACAACTAAGCGTTGAAGTTGTGCTGCCAATAGATGTTATTGTAGCTAAAGAAATTACGGTTACGGCAGTGACTACTATTAAAAAGATAACCGAAGTAAAAGAGAATGAAATGATTTTAGATGTTGGGCCGGAGTCAATTAAGCGTTATATCGAATATATACGTCGAGCAGCGAGTATTTTATGGAATGGTCCATTGGGAGTTTTTGAATTAGCGCCTTTTGAACAGGGGACATCTGCGTTGAGTCATGCTATTGCCGATAGCTCAGCTTTTTCCGTTGCAGGAGGTGGAGATACTTTAGCAGCCATCGAAAAATATGCTATTTCTGATAAAATTTCATATATATCTACAGGCGGTGGGGCTTTTCTTGAATTTATACAAGGCGAAACTTTGCCCGCTTTATCGGTATTACAAGAACGGATAAAGGGAAGAAAGTAATGGAAAGATTTAAACGAACTAAAATTGTCGCCACGCTAGGTCCCGCAACCGATAAAGCGGGTGTATTACAAGCGATGATAGCTGCGGGGTTAGATGTGGTTCGCTTAAATTTTTCACATGGCAAAGCAGAAGATCATATTAAACGAGCCAATTATGTACGTGAATGTGCAAAAGCATCGGGTCGAGAAATTGCTATTATGGCGGATTTGCAAGGACCAAAAATTCGCATTGCACGTTTTAAATCAGGTTCAATCTTTTTAAAAAAAGATACATTGTTTATTTTGGATGCAGATTTAAATAAAGATGCGGGTGATGAATTTTCAGTAGGTATCGACTATAAAGAATTACCTCGAGATGTCCATCGCGGTGATCTATTACTGCTTGATGATGGACGTTTAGTATTGAAAGTTAAAAAAATACAAAAAAATAAGATATTTTGCTTAGTAGAGGTAGGTGGGGAATTATCTAATAATAAGGGTATTAATCGAAAAGGAGGGGGGCTTTCTGCTGTAGCATTAACTGACAAGGATAAAAAAGATTTAAAAATAGCCGTAAAATTAAATGCTGATTATATTGCAATTTCTTTTCCACGTAGTGCAGCCGATATGAATTTAGCTCGAAATTTAGTAAAAAGAGCAAAGGGCCATGCGGGGTTGATTGCAAAAATAGAACGTAGCGATGCCATACCCGTTATTGATGAAATTATTTGTGCTTCAGATGCAGTAATGGTCGCACGTGGTGATTTAGGTGTAGAAATTGGTGATGCCGAACTACCCGCGGTACAAAAACATATTATCCAACGAGCACGATCCTTGGATAAAGCAGTAATTACCGCAACTCAGATGATGGAATCGATGATCCATAATGCTATTCCCACCCGTGCAGAAGTTTTTGACGTCGCAAATGCTGTTTTAGATGGAACAGATGCTGTTATGTTATCTGCAGAAACCGCTACTGGAGATCATCCAGCTTTAGTCGTAATGGCTATGGCACGCATTTGTTTGGGCGCGGAAAAACAAGCGAAGACACGCGTATCTCGTCATCGTGTGGAATGCCAATTTTATCGTCCAGATGAAGCCATAGCGATGGCTGCTATGTATACTGCTAATCACTATGACATTAAGGCTATTATTGCTTTAACTGAATCAGGTGCGACACCCTTATGGATGTCTAGGATTCGTTCTGGAATCCCAATTTATGGTTTAGCGCATAGCCTGAGAACAACACGCCGACTGGCATTATATCGTGGAGTATATCCCTTCTATTTTAATATTGATAAAGTGCATAAGGAAAATATAGGTCAATTAGCTATTAAGGAACTAGAAAAACATGGCCTTTTACGAAAAGAAGAGAAAGTTTTAATTACCTATGGGGATTTATTAAAAACTACCGGCGGCACCAATACGCTAAAAATTTTAGAAGTAGATTAACTTGATTGTTATGTTCTTTCCAAATTACTCTAATTTAATTTTTTGTTTTTTAAAACATTTATTACAAATGCCATAAATAATTAAAGTATGGTCTGTCATTTTGTAGTTAGCTTGTTTTGCAACAAGCTTTTGACGTTGCTCGATAGTTTTATCAACAAATTCTTCTACTTTTCCACATTTAATACAGACTAAATGATCGTGATGGGGACCTTGATTTAATTCAAAAACTGAATAAGCATCCTCAAAATTTTGGCGCTTAACCAAACCTGCGCTTTCAAATTGAGTTAACACCCGATAGACTGTGGCTAAACCTATGTCTTCGCCAGATTTTAATAAGGTTTGATAGATATCTTCAGCACTTAGATGTCGTGTTTTCGCTTGCTCAAGTAGTTCAAGTATTTTCAATCTAGGGGCAGTTACTTTTAAACCTGCTTGGCGTAATTGTTGATTATCCATTAGATTATCTCTAAACTCCACGATTAGTAATTAGTATGAGATGATTTTTGATTAATTAAATTTTTTCTTATAGGTTATAAAATTTTGTAGAAATCGAGATTACCAGGTTTATTTTTATTTATGAAAAAATTGCTTATAAGTTTGTTTATCACAGTACTGGTTTCTGGCTGTAATATTGTCTATAGACCCGATATTCAGCAAGGCAATATATTACAGCAGTCTACCATAGACCAGCTGGAAGTAGGTATGACTAAGGAACAAGTTCGCTATCTAATGGGTAGTTGTGTATTGCAGCAGCCTTTTCAAGCAGATCGTCAAGATTATATTTATTTTTTACAGCCAGGTCATGGTGAACCTATTCAACGACGCGTTACGCTTATTTTTTCAAAAGGGCATTTACAAAATATCGAAAAATCAGCACTTAATTAATAGCTAGCTTTATAAAGACTAGAATCATATTACGATATTTTTTGTTTTTTAGCACGATTTAGTCTAATTTTTTTTGGATCTATTGTAAGTGGTTGATAAATTTCTATTCTATCTCCTTCACTCAGTTTAGTATCTAAATTGCGTAGTTTTCCGAAGATCCCAACTTTATTTTTGTTTAGATCGATGTTTGGAAAATCTAATAAAATCCCGGAAAACTTTATAGCTTCTGAGATATTAGTATTAACAGGAACTGAAATTTGGATGAGTTTCTGTTGTTGGTTACCGGCAAATACTACTTCAATTTGCAAAAAGGACATTTTATTTAGTTTTATGAAAAAGTTCAGGTTTCAAATTTACGATCCCCATAAACTTGTTTGGCACGGTCAGAAAAAGCTTGTACTAAGGTATTTGCAACTTTCTCAAAAACAGGCGAAAAGGCAAGTGCGAGCAAACGGGTGGAAAATTCAAATTCTAAATTTAAATTGATTTTAGAACCCCGGGAACTTTTTTCAAAAGACCAAAAACCGTCTAGATGTTTAAATGGGCCGTTTATTAAGCTAATTTCAATTAATTTGTCTTTTTGTAAACGGTTTGATGTGGTAAAACTTTTGGATAATCCCCCTCCAGTCAAAGTAAGTTGGGCTTGTATGTTATCTTCATCCTGACTAATGACCTTACTTTCGGTACACCAAGGAAGAAATTCACTATATTTTTCAATATGGTTGACGAGTTTATACATCTCAGACACGTTATAGGGCACTTCTAAAGAATGATGAATAAATGGCATAATTAAGGTTATAGGCGACTAGCGTTACTATGTTTGCTATCCTTAAACTCTATGATAGCTAATAATATGTTTGAGTATATCCCATGAGTTCCAAGAAAGCATTGCAAGACACAACTATTGCATTAAATAGGCGCGCTCGCCATGATTACTTTATTGAACAATCTATAGAGGCTGGCTTAGTTTTGCAAGGTTGGGAGGTCAAAAGCCTTCGCAGTGGAAGAGCTCAATTGACTGAAGGTTATGTGGTACTGAAAAATGGTGAGGCATGGCTTATAGGTTGTCATATTACACCGTTAGCAACAATCTCTAAGCATCATAGTCTTCCCGATCCAACGCGTACGCGTAAGTTGCTGCTCAATGAACGGGAGCTAAGTAAATTTGCCGGGAGTATTATGCGTAAAGGCTATACACTGATCCCTTTAAAGCTTTATTGGAAAAAAAACCGAGTCAAGCTAGAAATTGGTTTAGCGAAGGGTAAACAGGGACATGATAAACGAGCGAGTATTAAGGAAAAAGACTGGCAGCGTGAAAAAATGCGTTTAGCACGCTATTCCAGGTAAGTATTCTGCCTACAATCAAAGATATTGAACATAATTTTATACGAGCCTATCGGAAAGAACCCTCCAAGTGAGGTATAATAAACGCTTGGGGGCGATCTGGCTTCGACGTCGGTTACAAACCCTAAGGTGCATGTCGAGGACGCAACTTTGCCTCGTTAATCATGTTGTAAACTTATAGTTGCAAATGACGACTATATCTCCGCTAAAGACGTTGCTATTGCTGCCTAATCGGTAGTTAATTTTGTAACGTTAGTGTTGCCTAAACAGCAACCGGCGCCATGAACTCCATAGGCTTGTATGTGGAAGGTAGTGGTCATAACTGACAAGCTCGTAGCCTAGCCCCTTCTGAGGTGAAAGCTATTAAAACCAACCAGAATCGTCGGTCAATTTCCTGTCAATCGGAGATAGATCGATTAAACTTAAAGATTGCACTAAACATGTAGTGCCAAAGGCAGCGGACTTGCGGACGTGGGTTCGATTCCCACCGCCTCCACCAGAATTATAAGTTTTATTAAAAATTTTAATTTATCTAGATCCGTTAAGATTTAGGATCAAGATCTATTCCTAACCCCTTTATATGTTTTCAGTCATAGCCTTATCTATTGACCCATCTTATCCCTAGTGACAACCTCCTTAAAAAAGAATAGACTACCGGCTCGTTAGAAAAACATGATTAATATTTATGGAAAACCTGAACCTGGTTGTCGTTGTTCTAGGCCGTAATGAAGATAAGCTCACTGATAAAATATTTAGAGCAGTTGCTCATACTGAGTGCCATATTGTTGATGCACGTGTAAATATCACGGCAACACATGTCTCTATGACCCTATTGATAGGAGGCGCCTGGAATACCATCGCTAAGTTTGAGACAGCTTTAAAAAAATATGAAGGTCAGGTTTTAGTTGCACGTACTCAATTTCGAGGTGCTCAGCCCGATAGTTTTCCTTATTCGTCTTATATTGTAGCACCTGATTTACCTGATGTTTTAGCAAAGATTACCCAATTTTTATCTGAGCAAGGAGTAACCCTTTACAGCCTGCATATAGAGTCATATAAAGCTCCAATAACTGAA
>CASFML010000084.1 GCA_949295795.1 uncultured Gammaproteobacteria bacterium
GATGTTTGGCCGAAGTTCAGGATATTATTCAATTGGCACGAAAAGCAAATAAACCAATATTCATTGATCCAAAGAGTAATGATTTTAATATTTATCAAGGTGCCACAGCATTGACACCTAATCGCAGGGAATTTGAAGCGGTAGTAGGAAAATGTGATAGCGAGGAAATATTGGTGCACAAAGGTAAGCAACTTTTAGAAAAGCATAATTTTCAAGCTGTACTTGTGACACGTGGCGAACAAGGAATGACATTAATTCGACAAGATCAGCCAGAAGTTTACTTTCCTGCCTATGCTAAGCAAGTTTATGATGTTACCGGTGCAGGAGATACAGCGATCGCCTGTTTGGCGTTAACTTATGCAGTCCAAGCCGATTTAGTTCAGTCAGCCCAACTTGCCAATATTGCTGCGAGTATCGTTGTTGGAAAGTTAGGAGCAGCTACTGTCAGCCTAGCAGAATTGAGACGAGCGATACAAATTCAACAGCTTTCATTTTATGGCGGTGTCCTGACAGAAGATGAGCTTAAAATTGCAGTTGCGGATGCGAAAACACATAATGAGAAAATCATAATGACCGGAGGATGTTTTGATATTTTACATGCAGGTCATATCGCCTACTTAGAACAAGCGAAACGACTAGGTGATCGATTAATCGTTGCTGTAAACGATGATGCTTCAGTATCAAAATTAAAAGGATTGGGAAGACCTATAAATAACTTAGCTAATCGAATGACAGTATTAGCAGGATTAAATGTTGTAGATTGGGTAGTGTCCTTTTGTGAAACAACGCCAGAACGCCTCATCAAGTTGTTACTACCAGATGTTTGGGTCAAAGCATCTGATTATCAAATAGATGATCTTCCAGAAGCGAAAGTTATACAAGAATATGGTGGTCAGATCAAATTATTGGATTTTGTTGATGGATGTTCCACAAGCACTATTATTTCCAAGATTCAAGAGCAAGAAAAGGAATCTTTATGATAGTTGTTACGGGCGGAGCGGGTTTTATAGGAAGCAATTTAGTTAAACAGCTTAATATTGTTTATCCTGGTATGCCGATTGTCGTGGTGGATGATTTAACTGATGGTGCTAAATTTCAAAACATTGTGGATTGTGCAATCACTGATTATTTAGATCAAAAAGAATTCTTAGATCAAATTAAGAAAAATAAAGTTTTTTCAAGGTTAAAAGCAGTTTTTCATCAAGGCGCCTGTTCAGTAACTACGGAATGGAATGGCCGGTATATGATGGAAAATAATTATGATTATTCAAAAAGCATCCTACATTATTGTTTAGCTTGGAAAGTTCCTTTTATTTATGCTTCAAGTGCTGCTGTTTATGGATTAGGAACTGTTTTTAGAGAGGAATTAGCTTACGAGAAACCAGTGAATGTTTATGCTTATTCTAAATATTTATTTGATCAATATGTGAGAAGTATCTTTAATGAAATAAAAAGTCAAGTTGTAGGTTTACGTTATTTTAATGTTTATGGCCCTAATGAAAATCACAAAGGCTCTATGGCTAGCGTGGTATTGCATGCAGATAAACAGCTCAAGGATACAGGTATTATAGATTTATTTGAGGGAACAGGCGGTTATGCTAATGGTGAACAATTAAGAGATTTTATTTATGTTGCTGACGCCGTTGCGGTTAATCTATGGTTTTTAGAGTCAAAAAAAAGTGGAATTTATAATGCCGGAACAGGAAAATGTGAGAGCTTCAATTCGTTAGCTCAGGCAGTTATTGATTTTTATGGTCATGGAGAAATTCGCTATATTCCTTTTCCTGAACATTTACGGAGTTGTTATCAGAATTTTACTCAAGCAGATCTTTTAAAATTGCGAAATGCTGGTTATCGAGGAACTTTTCGAAATGTTGCGAAGGGAGTAAAAGACTATCTTTCTATTATGCATAAAAATATTACCATTTAATTCATTGTTTCATTCACTTTTTATCCATAAAATATAAATTCCAATAGAAAAATTTTAAAAAGGAGTTTTGTTTTATGAATATTTATTCTTCTCTATTTGCGACATTATTAACATCAATTATTGCGGCTCCAGTTTTAGCGACTAGCCCTTTTATTTCCCACAACAATACAGTGTTGACTTCTTCTCCGGCCCAAAATATACCAAATCCCATCTCTGCTCGTATTAATATTAATACGGCAGATGGAGAAACCTTAGCTGCAGAGTTAAAAGGTATAGGATTAAAGCGTGCAAAAGCCATTCTTGCATATCGTAACGAGCACGGCCCTTTTAACTCTATTGATGATTTGATAAAAATTAAAGGGATAAGTAAAAGAATAGTTGAGCTAAATCGTAACAAAATTACTGTTTAAAAGATGAATACCGGTATAAGATTTAATTATAAAAAAAAGAAAATAAAATTTATATCTGGTAATAGAAATACTCAAGCATTTGGATTTTTGGCGATGCATGCTATAAGAATAAAGCATAGAAAAGCCAAATTAATGATAGCATAACACCAAAAATTCATATGCAGAGTTTCTATTTATTATAAATATGAAAAGTGATTTTTAATTACAATTAATCTTATTTAATTAAGGTAGCTGTTCTAACATATAGCGAATAGCTACTTCTAAATCCGAAATTGAGCATTCTAAACATGCTCCTTTTGGAGGCATTGCTTTGTAGCCCATAGTTACGTGTTTTAATAAGAGTGAAAATTTTTTTTTTATTCTAGGGGCCCAATCTAGCTTATTACCCAAACGAGGAGCGCCCGCTATACTATTTTTATGACATAATATGCATTTACTTTCAAATATGGTTTTGCCTAATAGAATAGAGGCATCCTTATTAATCTCGTTTAAAGAAGGCCGTGGTATATTTGAAGCAGCTACTTTGACTTTTCCAATCGGAGCAATACGATTTTCAAGGGCGATTGTAGAATTATCAAAAAACTCTGCATAGCCACAAGTTTCAAACCCAAAAAGAAAGCTCAAAAAGATTATATTTATTAAGCTTGGCACCTGTGCTCAAAACGTAAAATTTTATGATAATAGTGGGTTAAGCAAGGTTTGTTTCCGCCTCTTTTTCTTCTGTTTCCATGCTTGATTGATATTGTCCTTTGCAAGCTGCTGAATTAAGTCTTGCGCGTTTATAGAAAGCACGTTGAGCCGCTTTCACATTATGCGCTTTTCCATTCCAGGTTTTTAATGCGGGTTCTTGTAATGCGCGACCATAGGAAAAGCTTAGACGCCAAGGATGACGCGAAGGTTGTAGTTTATTCATGGTATTTAAATGAGCAGTAGCGGCTTCTGGTGTTTGGCCTCCAGAAAGAAAATTAATACTAGGTACGGCTGCTGGAACTGTTTGACGTAATATTTTTAAAGTTAATGCAGCCACTTCAGCGATAGTAGGTTGTGGAACATATTGATTTCCAGCAATAACCATACTGGGTTTTAATATTATATTTTCTAAAGAAACACCGTGTTTACGTAACTCATCAAATAAAGTGATGAGAACATTTGTTGATACTTCTGCACAACGAGCAAGATCGTGATTACCTTCCATTAATATCTCGGGTTCTACAATAGGCACAACTCCATAAATTTGGCATATATATGCAAAAAGAGCGAGACTTTGAGAATTAACAATTTTAGCTACGCGACTGGGAAGATCACTAGTTATTATGAAAACAACTCTCCATTTCGCGAAGCATGCTCCAAGATTTTTGCAAGTTTGGATTCGCTCTTGCAAGCCATCCATCCCTTGAGTTCGGTTTTCTGTATTATTTAATAAAACGAGCCCTTTATCGACTTTTACTCCGGGAACAATACCTTCATTATCTAGATAATCAGGAAACGATAAACCACTTTTAGTTTTTTGGGCTAGAGTTTCTTCGTGGAGAATGACACCGCTAATAAATGGTTCAATGCCGGGCGTGGTCAAAAGAAGATCCCGGTAATTACGTCTATTTTCAGCAGTACAATCTAACCCTATAGTGTCAAATCGCTTAGCAATCGTAGTTTGACTTTCATCAGCTGCTAAAATTCCTTTTCCTGGTATCGTTAATCGTCGAATAGTTCCTTCAAGCTCGTGAATGGTCATGATATTGCTCCTTACATTTTTTTGACGTGTAAAGCTAAGTGAATTATATAGATTTTGTAAAGCCTAATACTATATAGAACAATGAGAGTAATTTCTAGTAAAGTTATAGATCTCAAATTTTAAGGTGATTAAAGTTAATTAGACTTACGCTAGAGTTTTGAAAAAAGCCTAATTAGAGTTTTTTAC
>CASFML010000085.1 GCA_949295795.1 uncultured Gammaproteobacteria bacterium
AAAGATTGGCATCATTTTAGGATCCGGTTGAGCAACGATTGCTGATAAAATTACTGATAGTATCTCTATTCCTTATTATGAGCTTCCTGGGTTTCCAATGAGTAGCGTACCAGGACATCCTGGGCAAATGATACTTGGCTATCTTAATAAAATACCTATTGTATGTTGCCAAGGGCGGGTACACCCCTATGAAGGAATGCAAGGCAAAGACTTTAAAATATTTATACGAACATTAAAAAGTTTGGGCTGCCAAACCTTAATCATGACCAATGCTGTAGGATCTTTACATAAAAATGTGGAATTAGGTCAATTAGTGTTAATTTCGGATCATATAAACTTCCATCCCATGAATCCTCTAGCGGGACCTAATGATGAAGAGTTTGGACCACGTTTTTTCGCTATGGATGAAGCTTACGACCAAAACATCCGGCATATTCTTCAAGAAACTGCAAAAAAACTTTCTATCCCTTTAACAGAAGGAATATACATCAGTATTTTAGGTCCAAATTTTGAAACCCCAGCAGAAATTCGTGCGTTTCGCCTTTTAGGTGCCGATGTTGTAGGAATGTCAACGGTTCCTGAAGTGATAGTGGCAAGACATTGTAATTTAAAAGTCGCGGTTATTTCCGTAGTCACTAATCTCGCCGCCGGACTGAACGATGAACCCATTACGCATGAAGGAACCGTCCATTTTGCTGCTAAAGCAAGTGACAATCTAGGACAATTACTGGAATCCGCAGTCGGACAAATCACTGAATAGCCTATCTACATAAAAAATTTATCTGCTATTTATTGAATGGTATAACCACCGTCAACATTAACTAATGTCCCGGTCATGAACGAAGCGGCTTCGCTACACAAAAAACTAACCACTCGAGCTACCTCTTCTGGTCTCCCTACTCGTTTTAAGGGTAATCTTTCCGCAAGCTGTTCGCGAATAGATGATTCACTTAACCCGGTTCTTTGTTGAAACTGTTCTAAAACGGTTTGATACATCGGTGTATCAATAGTACCTGGACAAACACAATTAACGCGAATTCCATACTGAGCATAATCTAATGCGGTACTTTTCGCTAATTGCGCAATAGCGGCTTTGCTGGCTCCATAAATAGCACATTGTTCTTTAGCGATAAAAGCTTGATCGGAAGCCATTAAAACAATCGATCCAAAACCTTGTTGCTTCATAATAGGTAAAACTTGCTGCAGACAATAGATCGTTCCTAATAAATTGGTGGCGAATACCTTTTGTATGGCTTCATAAGAACTTTCTTCAATATTCGCGAATAGATGTATGCCGGCATTACAAAAAAGATAATCAATCTTTGGCATTTCTTGAAGAATACTTCCAATAGCTGACTTAACCTCTTCAGCCATTGAAACATCACACTGTAAATAATTTATCGAGGGGGAAACAACATTTGTTAACTGTTTTTTATCGAGTATGTAAACATTGGCTCCTGCATGACTAAATAACGTGACCGTTGCAGCACCTATTCCTGATGACCCGCCGGTTATTATAATTGTTTTATTTTCAAACATTAGATTCCTCGTACTTCAATCTCTCCAAACGGATGCGCTTGAGACAGTTCAATTAAGGATTGCCGCCATAATTCTAACAAAGCCATAAAAGTGATTACCACACCCATACGACCCTCTTCACATTTAAACAACTGAGTAAACTTTATATGAGACTGAGCCGTCACTCTCTGCAAAATTTGCGACATTCGATCCTTAATCGACAAGGGTTCTTCAGTAATAGCATGATGCTTTTTTAAAGCCACGCGCGTTAAAACCGCCTGGAAAGCACCCACTAGTTCCTCTAAAACTAAATGCGGGGCTTGTCGAGGGTTCTCTATTGAAACTGGTGGCAAAGCGGCTTCAGCCATTGCTAAAAAAACATCTCGTCCTAGACGCGGCAATTCTCCTAGTGCTTGTGCCGCTTGCTTAGTTCGTTCATATTCCTGCAAACGTCGAATCAGTTCAGCGCGTGGATCGGTTTCCTCATCATTAGTTTGCGTCTCAGCTGGCTTGGGTAACAATAAGCGTGACTTAATTTCAGTCAATATCGCTGCCATAACCAAATATTCTGCGGCTAATTCAATTTCCAATACCTGCATGAGTTCAATATATTGCATATATTGGCGAGTTATTTCGGCAACTGGAATGTCTAAAATATCAAAATTTTGCTTTTTGATTAGATACAGCAACAGATCTAACGGCCCGGTAAACGCCTCCAACAATACTTCTAAGGCCTGGGGTGGAATATACAGATCATTAGGCAATTGGATCCACGGCTGGCCGCGCACAGTGGCAATCGGCACATCGGCAAGTGTCGTTGTCGTAGCTAAGTTGTTTTCAGTCATAGCGCCAGTGTAATCGTTATAGGCCAAAAAATCTAAAAAAAACCGATAATAGGCCTTGTAATAAAGGGCCTAAGATTCTTCCCAAAACACCACTCGCTAGTAAAAGAACTAAAATAAGAAAACCATATACCTCTAACTTATTAAACTGATAAGCCATCTTGGGTGACAAAAAACTAGCCACCACTCGACTGCCATCCAAAGGCGGAATTGGAATCAGGTTTAACAACATTAAAACCAGATTAATCGATATCCCGACTTGGGCCATATAAATGATAGGCACATTTTCAAGGCCCATCGCCACTTTGGCGATGCCCGCCCATAAAAAGGCCATTAATAGATTGGCCAAAGGGCCTGCCGCAGCGACCAAGGCCATATCTCGCCGAGGATGTTTAAGGTTCTGCCAAGTAATCGGCACTGGCTTAGCCCAACCAAATATAAAGCCACCGAGTGAAAAAAGAATGGCTGGGACAATAATTGTGCCAATAGGATCAATATGCTTCAAAGGGTTCAAAGTGAGACGACCCAATAATTTAGCAGTAGGATCACCCAATTTTGAAGCAACCCAACCGTGAGCCGTTTCATGAACCGTAATAGCGAATAGCAACGGAACTATCCAAAGTATTATTTTTTGACCTAAAGAAAAATCACCTATCATTTCTCAACCCAATAACCCCCGAAATTGAAGTATATACATAATTAAGTAAAATAGGCGAACAAAAACTGCTCTAATTTATATTCTGTTTAACTCTTTTCTTAATAAAAAACTAAGAATACTTAGTTATTATGACCTAAATACAGGATTAATAATTCTTTAAGTTTTTTCGGTTATTATTTTATTAAAAACAGTAAAAAAGCATATGAAATCAAAATTGGCCAAAATAGAATTACATATTTTTATTTTATTAGAAAAGACCAATAAAGAATTTTCGAAAGAATGGCAAAAATGTCAAAATCCAGATAATGAACCTAATTTTAAAGATTGTATACAAAACTACCAAACCATTAAAGAATTAATTGAATATAATCGAAACAAAAATACCATCAGTAACTTACTTGAGTCTTATTATTTAGAAGCTTGGCTGGGAGAAATTCAATCTCAATTGAATGATATAACTCAATATCCCTGCAACAAAGATGTTTTATTAAGCAATGATGAAAAGATTAAAGAACTAACGAAATCACTTAATCGATTAAGCCTCAAAGCATTAGCATTAGATCTTCCCGCTCAAAAAAATATAGACAAAGCATTACTTAAAGATTATCAAGATCTTTTTGATAAAATTTCTGAATATTTCTTTTCTTGGAATAAAACGATTTATGAACGGAAAGCAGCCTATTATTATAATTTAGCTGAAAACTTAATTAATGAAGCAAATGAAGCACATGAGTTATCTGAAGATGACTTAGATTTTGACCTAAAAAAGGATCTTCTTTCGGCTAGTATAACCTATTTGGAAGCTGCTTATAATTTTTATAACCAATATGAACAACACCAATATGCAAATGAAACCTTGCAATATCAAAAAAAGATTGAAGCACAATTAAAACAATTAGAAAAACTTCCTAAATCTGCTTCAAAAACTAAAAAACCTATAAAACACTTAGAATCTCGTAAGCAAGATGAACAACCTTCTTCTATATCTTCACCGAGAAAAAGAATACACTCGCTAGACTCTGAGGATACGGAACAGCCTGTCCCTCATAAACAATTGAAGAACCCAATCGATAAACCCATAATAAAAAAATCAATTGAAAATGAAGAAATGTTTGTACAACGCAGAGAAGAAGAATTTAAACAGCTCATTAATCAGATATCTTTCGATGATCCCTTTCGATTTTATGGTCAATTATTTTTTAATCTAAATCAAAAACTTCATATTTACTCTAAAGAAAGTTCTAATCATACCTTATTAACACAACTTTCTTGGTTAACACTTTCTCAACAGCTCATAAACCTTATCGGCAATAAAAATCAAAAGGATAGCCAAGATTTCAGCAAAATAAACCATATTAGAGAAACACTATCAGAAAAACATAAGAAAAATCTAAATGTCATTAGCCAACAAAAACGTAATGAAGCTTATCCCACTTACGAATTATCAGATTTGCGATCCAGGAATTTAGAAACTTTACTCATTAACGAAGTCTTTGATTATTATTATGGGCTTGAAGCATTTAAACAAACCTCTGCTGCTTTATCTTTTTTGGATTTAACATTACGGGCTATTAAAAATTATAGTTTTAACCCCTTAGAAGAAATTAAAAAGGCTATTCAATCTGTTCACACACCCAATAAAAGCCTATTTTATGCCAAACTTTTACGTGAATTAATTAAGTTTCATGTTTGTCAAGAAAATGCTGATTGGCAAAAATCTACTTTTTCATCGGAAAATAAACTAAACCTTAATAAAGAATACCTGAGAATACTCACTATTGCCGAAAATTTAATTGAACAATCAAACAGAGAAGGTCAAGACTTAAGAAATAAAATCAAACTGCTTAAAAACCATCTTTTACAACAATTTCAACCCAATTCAATGCCAACTGACCCTTCATGCAGTTCTTTTTTTCAACCCGTCCAACAATCCTCTTCAGACGAAGTATTAATCAACATACTCCAAGAACATATTCAACGTTTGTTAAAATATATACGCCCTGGCATCGATTCGGAAGATATCTACAAACATTTAGTAAGATTTATTGTTACCCATTGTAAAGAACAGAGACAAATCAATCAGACATGGACATCACAACTCTCAACAATACATTTTTAACACTTATTTCCATTTCATATTGTTATCATTTCATATAAAACTGACATTATATTAAATAATATATTAAGAAAAATTATTTACAGTATAGGGAAGTTAAATTTTGAGATTACAATATGCCAGTTCAAAAAAATTTAAAAAAAACCGATAATAAGGAGGATCTAAGATCCCTCTCAAAATACCTTTAACAATTCCTCTTTAAAATTCTTCATAATTAACGGTTAATTTTGTCTTAAGGAAAATTATTTACAATAAATTCATTGTCAATTTATTAGGGAATAAATATATGTTAATTACTTTCAAGAATTTAAGTGATATATGTGAAAGTCAAACTACTGATGAAACAACTTTTCATAAAACTTTAGGTCAATTGATGAAGTGCGCCAACAGGTATTATAATTCAACTTATAATGCACCTCCGGGAAAATCTCGCAAAAAACAATTTAGTTTATGTGAAGAACAATTTAATACTATTAAACAATTTGCAATAAACAGAAATTACTTTAAAAAATCAATTTATGTTGACGCCTGGATATCTGAACTTTGGGCAGCTTTAAATGCATTAAATTATCAAATAAAATCAAATAAACACTTGATTAAATTTAAACAAAAAATAAGAGAAATAGAATCTAATTTATCAAAATTATCCGAAATAGACATATCTAATACTTCTCAACAACAACTAGTAAGGCGCATTAAGGGTTTCAAAGAAAACTGGGAAGCTAATAAATTTCGACGTTTAGCAGATGCTTATTATAATTTTGCAGAATTTTTAACTACAAAAAAGGATTTTAAACAAGCAGAAATTTGTTTTAGCCAGTCTATTGAATTTTATAACACTGCAGCAAAAAAAAATAACCAATCTTCAAAAATGAAGTTAACAAAGTATGCAGAACAAACCCAAAAACGCTTAATTCAAGTTCTATCTTCTAACAACTCATTAGAAAACCACCTATCTCAGGGTAATCTCGAACCTGAAAAAGAAAATAATGTTAGGGCATCGCATATTAAACTCACGATTAAACGATCACACAGTGGCACTTTTAGAGTTTTTAATTCTAGAACTGAATCTAATGAAAGAATATCAGAGATTGCTCCCAAGGTATTACCGACAGCAAACGATACCCATCTTCCTTTTAAAAAAAGAAAATTTAATCTTAAGTCTTTTGAAATAATTAAAGAAACGTCACCCAATAATACCGAGTTGCAAGATTCAATTACGAGCCCTCATTATTTTACGCGTGGGTTTTTTAAACAAATATCATCACAAGAAAACGATGTGTGTCCTCCATCGTCCCTCAATAGAACCCTAAAATAACCTCGCTGACTTGCGTAAAATCCGGTAAAATTGGGATCGAAATTTTAAACCTCTCGATCCCAAAAAAAGCGGAGTAGCGCACATGCCTTACCAACATATTCAGATTCCCAGTTCTGGCGAGAAAATAACGGTCAATTCCGATTATTCTTTAAATGTACCCCATCAACCAATCATTCCCTTTATTGAAGGAGATGGCATTGGAATAGACATCACACCTGCAATGCGATTGGTGGTAGATGCCGCTGTTAACAAAGCTTATGCAGGACAACGCCACATCGCATGGATGGAAATCTATGCCGGAGAAAAAGCAACCCAGGTTTATGGATCCGATGTTTGGTTGCCTGAAGAAACACTGACTGCGATACGTGATTATGTTGTTTCTATTAAAGGACCACTGACAACACCGGTAGGCGGCGGAATTCGTTCCTTGAATGTGGCATTACGCCAGAAGCTGGATCTGTATGTTTGTCTACGCCCAGTCCGCTATTTCAGGGGTGTTCCTAGCCCGGTTTGCGAACCTGAGAAGGTCAATATGGTCATTTTTAGAGAAAACTCTGAGGATATTTATGCCGGTATCGAATGGGCAGCTGATAGCAAAGAGGCTAAACAATTAATTGCTTTCTTACAACATAACATGGGCGTTAAAAAAATTCGATTTCCTGAACATTGTGGAATAGGCATTAAACCTGTATCAAAAGAAGGCACTCAACGCTTAGTAAAACGCGCCATTCAATACGCCATAGACCAAGATCTGCCTTCGGTAACCTTAGTGCATAAAGGTAATATCATGAAATTCACTGAGGGTGCTTTTAAAGATTGGGGCTATGCTGTAGCAAAGGAACAATTTGGTGCAGAACTACTTGAAGGTGGACCCTGGATGCGTTTAAAAAATCCAAAAACTGAAAAAGAAATTATTATCAAAGATTTTATTGCTGACGCTTTCTTACAACAAATTCTATTACGACCTGCCGAATATAGTGTGATTGCCACATTAAATCTCAATGGTGATTATATTTCAGATGCTTTAGCCGCTCAGGTGGGTGGTATCGGCATTGCTCCTGGAGCCAACCTGAGCGACCAAGTCGCTATGTTTGAAGCCACCCATGGCACAGCTCCCAAATACGCTGGTCAAAATAAGGTCAACCCTGG
>CASFML010000086.1 GCA_949295795.1 uncultured Gammaproteobacteria bacterium
CCAGGTCGACGTTCCAAAATAGATTGGGAAAGTTGTTGTGGGGAAAGATAAGCGGTCATAAATCACCTTATTGGGAATCGTTTTCTATTTGACTTTATTTTGGTTCGTTATACCCGGGAGGAGTACTCGCTACTTCACCTGAGCCAAATAAAAACTTTTCCATTTCTTTTTTTAAAAATTCACGTGCTTGTGGCTCTAATGTGCTTAAACGATATTCATTAATGAGCATAGTCTGATGGTTTATCCATTGTTGCCAGGCAGGTTTACTGATGGATTGATAGATGCGTTGACCTAATTCTCCAGGGTAAGGGAGATAATCAAGTCCTTCGGCTTGAGCGTGTAGCTTAATGCAGTAAATAGTTCGACTCATAAGTTGACTCTTCTACACTTAAATTTTTGTTTGTGTTGCTTTACGAGCATCCTCTTTGCGGCATGTGACAAAAACTTAGCTTCTATGTTATATGACTTAAGAGTTTTTTGACAGGAGCTGCAAGACCTTTTGATGCTAATTTTTGCCTGTTATACCAGACTATGCACTCAGATTCCATCAATTGAGGATGCCAATCTTTAACTTGGATAAGAACAGGCCTAATTTCAAGTTGAAAATGACTAAATGTATGCTTCAAAAGAGCGTATTTTTTTATAGGGTTTTCTATATCACAATAATAGTGTTTTTTGCAAAAATTTTTCATATTTTCCGTTATGGAACATTCTGGCAGGCTCCATAATCCTCCCCAAATCCCTACCGGCGGCCTTTTTTCTAGCAAAATTTCTTGATGTTTATTAACCAAAATTAGCATCCTAATAGTCCGAGTAGGGATCATTTTGTGTGGTTTGGGAGAAGGATATTTGCTGATACACTGTTCAGTGTAAGCCTTGCAATGGTTTTGTAAGGGGCATTTTGAGCATTGGGGCTGTGAGCGCGTACAAACCAGTGCGCCTAGATCCATCATCGCTTGTGTATATTGGCGAATGGATTTGTTGTTGGGCGTATAATGCTCGGCTAAAGCCCAGAGTTGCTTACTAACTTGACTCAAACCAGGCCAACCTGTGATGGTATGAAACCTAGCTAATACCCGTTTAACATTACCATCGAGTATGCTAGCAGGATGGCCGAATGCTAGAGCAAGTATGGCGCCCGCTGTTGATCGTCCAATGCCCGGTAATTTTTCTAATAACACTAAATCTTTTGGAAATTTTCCAGAATATTTCTCTTCGATAATTTGTGCACAGTGGTGTAGATTACGTGCTCGCGCATAATAGCCTAGGCCTGACCAGAGCTGAATGACCTCATCAATATCCGCATTAGCCAATGAGGAAAGTGTCGGAAAACGTTCAATAAAACGTTGAAAATAAGGAATAACCGTTGCAACTTGTGTTTGTTGCAGCATGATTTCGGAAAGCCAAATAGGATAGGGTGATTTCGTTTGTTGCCAAGGTAAATGTTTACGACCAAAATTCTCAAACCAATCTAAGATTTTTTGTTGGAATTGTTTTGCAGAGAGCGTCACTAGTCGTTACATTAAATAAATATTACTCACTTGATTCTTATTGTAAATTAGTGAAATAGTTTATTTAGGTCTAATTTTTTTAGTGTATCACCGAGCTTTCCTTTAAGCTTTTCTTTAAGAATATCAATACCTAATTGATCTAGAATGGGACTGATAGAAAGATGCTGTAAAGGTCCGGAAATTCTAATGGGTATAGCAATCCCTTCAGGGCTGCCATCTGCTAATATCGGTTGTGCTTGTAATGAATAGTTGATTTGTTGGAGCGGTAAATTCAATAGGCCTTTGCCATTGACACGTAAGCGACCGCTAGTAATGATCAAATCATTATTACTGATGACACCCTGATTGATACTAAAACTTCCGTTAAATTTATCAAAAGGCGTATCTGGACCAGTAGTCTTAGGTGCGATTTCATGCTTGAGTAAAGCTTTACCTAATGCTATCCAATAGGATAAATTAATTCCTTTTAAAGCCCCTTGATCTAAATTAAAATGACCTTGTCCATTTAAATTTCTGATGAGCAAATCAGTCGTATCACCTGACGTTGAAATATTAATATTCAAAGTAGCTAAACCTGCTAATTGAATTTGGCTTTTATTAACAAGATCTTGAAATAATAAAGTGGTGTTAACTTGATTAAATTGATTTTGTGCAACAATTTGCGGTAATTTTGAATTAAGATTTATAGAAGCGTTGCCTTGATAATTGCCTTGATAAAATTTCGCATTAATTGGATTAAGTCTCAGTAAATTATCTGAAAATTGAAAACCAAGATGGATTTGATGAAAAACTAAATTGCTGGTTTTAATTTGTGGGCTAGATAAAGTTCCAGCAAAGCTAGGATTGTTTAAAATATGTTGACCAGTGATGAGTCCGGTAAGTTTAATCTGATTAATGAAGGCAATCAATTGATCGATAACCATGGCTTGTTTATCCAAATCGATATCAATATGGCCTTTTAAGGAGATAGGGAGTTCACCTTTAGGGTAGCTAGGTCCTTTTAAGAACAGGTTTAGATTAAGATTGTTGAAGTCGATATTTTTTCTATCTGTACTTAAAATAACAGATGAGCGTAACTTAACGGCGGCATTAATAATAGGTGAATTGGAATTTAAATTAAACTGAATATCAAAAGGTGAACTTTTGTTAATAGCTAGATTAGCGCTTTTAAGTTGAAGTTCGGTTATTTCAAGATGTTTATTTTTTTGTTGATCAGCATAAATAATATGTCCATCTCGAATGTCTAAACCTGTTACGATAAACCCAAGTGGTTTCAGATTATCCGTTAGATTAGTTTCTGAATTGTTTTTTGGAGAGGGGCTAAATGGCCCTTCCCAATTGACTTGACCCTTTGCGTTTTTTATTAGATAGAGTGTTAAACCATAAATCTGTAACTTGCCAATTTCTAATTGCTTATGTAATAAGGGGATTAAACGGACTTGTATGTCCAACTTCTTAATTTGTGCGAACGGATCATTGCCAAAACCAGGATTATTAGTCAATTTGACATTATTTAGCTGCAATCCTAGCCAAGGAAAAACAGACCATTGTATATCTCCACCTAGTTGTAGCTGACGTCCAGTAAATTTAGTAACCGCTTGGCTGATCTGTGGTTTAAGATCATTGGGATTTACAAATATCACTAAACCGATTAAAGAAACCAAACCTAATAATATAATAGCACCAATCAAAGTAATAAAAATACGAAATACCTTAGACATCGGTTTTTGTTTCCTCATTAAAATCTTCTAATCGGACTATTGAGTAAGCAGGCTCTTCATAGGGATGTGTTTTTTTTAAAGCAACTATGACTGCCTTAATATGCTTTTCATCGCAGATCATTTCAACTAAATATTCATCTAGTACTTCTTTATTTCCTTTTTGGCCTTTAAAAGGGTTAGACTGTTCTAAGGAGCGAAATTGACCTTGTCCTAATACTTGCCAAGCACAGTGATCATAGTTTCCTAGTCGACCGCCACCTTGATTAAACATCGCTAGCTTGACCTCTTCAAGGTAATCACTAGGAATATAGACTGAAATTTTATACATGGACATTAGTATATAGTATTTAAACTTAAATTTGCGAGTGGGTTAAGAAGGTGTCTATGCTGAATCAGGTTAAAAAATATGTTTTGAATCAATTATGGCAAAATTATAGTTCGCATATAATTGAAATAGCTATAATCCAGGACCACTTCAAAAAATGCTTTCAGGAAGATTTAATTCTCGACCATTTTGCGATTATTGATTTACCTGGCCCTTATACCGGTATCGATACACTCTCGTATTTATTTTCTTATCTAGGTTATAATGCGCGTGGACAGGATTACTTGGCAGAAAAACAAAATAATTTTCGATGGTTATCTGAAGAAATAAATCCTGTGACCTTAGCCATTGATGCAGCACCGCAAATTGTGGTTGCTGACTTTCGCCGCGAAGCATTAGCGCCGCAAGTATTAACAATTATCGATTATTATGCAAACTTTAGCCAAGTTTTGGATATTGAGCAATTAAAATTTTTGCATCATCGTACCTTACAACAAGATGAGCTAGCGGCGAGTGAATTGTCAACATTTATCTTGAGTTATCTTCAATCGAGGGATTGGCCCTTACCGACAGTAAAAGAATATGAAATAGTAAAAAGTCATAATGAATTATTAGCGTGGGTATTGGTCATGGGTCGTCAAGTTAATCATTTTGCTTGGGCTATGCATTTATCTAAAGGCTTTAGCCAGTTAAAATTATTTAATCAATTTTTGAGTTCTACTTTTAAATTTTCTTTAAACCACAAAGGTGGCATGATAAAAGGTAATATCAAGAAAGGTATCGAGCAAAGTTCTACACAGCCGGCTACTAAATCTATAAAACTTGCAGATGGTATCATTGATTTACCTGATCGATTTATTGAGTTTGTATGGCGCTTTCCAAGAAAAATAGGAGAAAACAGGTTTTGGCATGATTATTTTACAGGATTTGTTGCAGATAATGCCAATCGTGTGGTTGAATCACTTTATTTAAACCTTTGGAAAAGAAATTGAACAAAAAATTTTTTTATGTCACCAATAATGCGGGTAAATTCGAAGAAGTCAGGGATTTTTTTGCTAAGATCGGTCCAGGCTTTAGCATTGAACAATATGCCATTGAGATTGATGAAATTCAGAGTTTAGATCAAAAAATAGTGGTATTAGATAAGGTGAAAAAAGCATTTAATAAAGTTAAGCAGCCTTTGTTGCTTGATGATGGCGGCTTATTTTTTGCCGCTTATAATCAATTTCCCGGTACGTTATCAAAATTTGTGTTTCAGGGATTAGGTTTTAAAGGTTTATTCAAGTTGGTTGAAGAAGACAATCGAGCCTCTTTCATCTTACAGTTAGCCTATACTGATGGCGTACAAACCCAATTATTTGAAGGCGTTTGTCACGGTACAATTATTAAGCCAGAGGATTTATCTTCTCATCCTAAGCTTCCATTTACAGCCATCTTTAAGCCGGAAGGTTCGGATAAAACCTTGGCGCAATTACGATATACCGATGATTTTTTTCATTTTTCTTTCCGACAACAAGCCTTGAAGAAATTTATTGATTGGTATCGAACACAATAGAATTTAAGGAAAAAATGCTGAATAAGCAACAAAAAAGGATTTTTTTTTCAGCTTGTATAGGGACTATTTTAGAATGGTATGATTTTAGTCTTTATGCTTATTTAGCAGGCATTTTTGCACAGATTTTTTTTCGCAGGTTACCCAACATAGGTTTGCTGCTGAGTTATAGTGTTTTTGCTATAGGTTATTTGGCACGTCCTTTAGGTGCAGTACTTTTTGGTTATCTGGGGGATACACAAGGAAGGAAAAAAGCCTTGAGTTTAAGTGTTCTACTCATGGCAATAGCCACGTGTGGAATAGGTTTACTTCCAGACTATGCAGTAATCGGTATGAGCGCTGCATTTTTGTTACTTTTTTTTCGATTGCTGCAAGGGATTGCGGTAGGTGGTGAAGCGTTTGGTTCTGCTTGTTTTATTGTCGAGTCGATACCCTCTAAAAACACCGGTTTTTATTCAGCATTAATTTGGGCAAGCTCAGTGATTGGTTTGCTATTAGGATCTTTTGTTGTTTTTATTCTTTTTTTATGTTTTCAAGGGCCTTTACTTTATCAATTTGCTTGGCGTTTGCCTTTTTTATTTGCCACTTTAAGTGGTTTAATTGCCTATTATATTAGAACCCGAACATTAGAGACAAAAGCATTTAAGGATTTAAGTCAGCATTGTTTAATTGAAAAATTTCCAATAAAAACTATTTTTATCACTCATAAAATATTGATTGTTCAGCTTGTGGGTCTTTATTTGTTGTCTGCGCTGATAACGTATTTAGTTTTTATTTTTATGCCAGTTTATTTTACGGATGTTTTGGGTCGTTCAAGGATTTTTGCCCATGCACTGAATACAATGATATTACTCTTACTTATTTTCCTTGATATTTTCTTCGGTTGGCTTTCTGATAGGATTGGGCGTAAACCTGTTATGTTGGTAGGTGCCACGGGATTGATGTGTTTTAGTTACCCGTTGTATCTCATCATTGCAAAAGCTTCTTTTTTTCTGGTCGTTATGGCGCAAATTGTTTTTACATTGCTAGCGGCTAGTTTTCAAGGACCCTTGCTGGCCTATACGCTTGATCGAATACCGATTGCAATACGTTATACTTTAGGTTCATTGAGTTATAATCTGGCTTATTCCATTTTTGGTGGTACTGCACCCTTAGTAGCCGTTTATTTAATAACAAAAACTGGCCAGGTTGCTATACCGGGATTATATCTCTCAATGAGTGCGGTCATAGCCGTACTTGTTTTAATAGCGACTAGAAAACTAACTTGTGGCGAATGATATGATTGTTCTAAATAAAATTAACTCGCCTTTTTGTTTAAATGCATTTTTATTAGGTCAACGATTCTTTTGATATTTTCTTTATTATTACCGCTAATTATAGTTATTCCTTGCCAGGAACGTAACCAGGTTAATTGCCGTTTAGCGAGTTGTCGTGTAGCAATAATCGCAAGATCTTGCATGTCGGTATAGGAAATCGTATTGAGTAAATAATTCCAGATTTGTCGGTAACCGACAGTACGGATAGCCGGTAAGTTACAATGGAGATCGCCGCGTTTAAATAATTGTTCTACCTCTGCTATAAAACCTAGCTCTAGCATTTTATGAAAACGAGCTGCGATAGCTTTATGTAATAAGCTTCTATCATCAGGAATCAAAGCAATGTTGATAAATGAATAGGGTAAGGATGGAAGCGTCAGTGTGTGTTGTAGTTCAGTTAAGGGTTTTCCTGAAATCAAAGCAACTTCTAATGCACGTAAAATGCGTTGTGGATCATTGGGGTGAATGCGTTGAGCAGCCATCGGATCGATATTGGCTAAACGCTCATGAAGTTTTTTTAATCCAAAATTTTTAAGCGCTGCTTTAAGTTGCTCACGAATCAGAGGATTAGCAGGTGGCAATGTGGCGATGCCATGTTGTAAGACATGAAAATAAAGCATTGTGCCACCCACTAATAATGGAATACGGCCTTTATTAAAAATGTCTTCAATTGCGTTGATAGCATCTGATCTAAATTCTGCTGCGGAATACACTTCGCTAGGATCATGTGTGTCGATTAATCGGTGAGGAGTTTGATTCAAAACAAGTTGAGGAGGTTTAGCAGTACCAATATCCATACCACGATAAATCATTGCTGAATCTACACTCACGATTTCACATTCTAAGTAAGAAAGTAAATCGATGGCCAGATTAGTTTTTCCTGAAGCGGTAGGGCCCATCAGGCAGATAACGGGCTTAACGTCCACGTAGGAAAAACCGGTCGAGGTCGGATAGAGACCATTGTTTCCAAGTCGGTCGCCCATGGTTGCATTGATTACTACGTGAGGTTTTTTCCATATCTCGGAGGAGTTGATTCATTTCTATCAATGTCATATTACGGTTAGCGCGTATAGCGCTATGGCAGGCAATACTTGAAAGTAATTCATTAATTTTTTCAGATAGTAGTTGACTATTACCGTGTTGAATTAAATCACTTAAAACATCATGTACTAATTGTTCTATATTACTTTTTGCTAAAATTTCCGGAATTTGACGAATAACGATAGTATCAGGGCCTAGAGTTTCAAATTTAAAACCGAATTGAATAAAGAGGTTTGCATATTCATCTAATAACACTGCCTCTTGTTGAGATACATCTAAACAAATTGGAATTAATAATAGTTGAGTTTTTATACCCTTATTTTGTAACTCTCGTTTTAGGCATTCATAAAGAATCCGTTCGTGCGCGGCATGAATATCTACAAGAATTAAGCCTTTAGTATTTTCAGCCAAAATATAAATACCATGTAATTGCGCTAAGGCAAAGCCTAAAGGAGGGTCGCAAACTAAATCTTCTGTTGATGCGGTGTCTAAAATAGCAGGTTTTTTTTCTGTTAAATCGGTTTGCTGTTTTGGGAATGAAACACAGAGCGAATGATCAGTTTCAGTAGCATAGCTTGTAGAACCTGCAGGTACCTGTAAAGGAAAGGTATTCTGTTGGGGGATTTTCAGTTTTAAAGAGGGATCCGCAATTTTTTCCTTGGGTATAGCTGATAATTCGGTACAGAGTGGTGAATCAACTGTTTGCGGTGTAGGACGCGTGTTCGCTAAAACTTTTTGTAAACTTTGTTTGACAAAATCATACACAGACCGACTTTCACGAAAGCGAACTTCATATTTCGCAGGATGAGCATTCACATCGACTGCACGCGGATCAAGTTCTAAAAATAATGTAAAAGCTGGATGGCGACCATTATAAAGAACGTCTTGGTAAGCTTGCTTAACAGCATGATTGATTAATTTGTCTTTTACCATCCTTCGATTGACGTAAAAATACTGTAAATCGTTTTGATTGCGCGAAAAAGTAGGCAAGGAAATCCAACCCCATAAGCGCAAATCGATACTTTTCATATCAATATAGAGAGCATTTTCTATAAATGAGCGACTACATAATGTTGCAATCCGTTGTTCTTTGGTCACCTCATTGATAGCGGGGTGCAATTGATAAATAAGCCGTTTATTATGATGTAAACTAAATCCTGTCGAAAAATGACTGAGACTTAAACGTTTTATCAAATTTTCTATATGTGAAAATTCAGTTTGCTCAGATTTTAAAAATTTGCGTCTAGCTGGAGTATTAAAGAAAAGATCACGGATTTCTACTGTTGTTCCTCGAGCATGGGCAATAGGGGCGGGTGCTGAAGAATGTTCTTGACGATAGTCACAAATGATTTTCCAGCCATGTTGTGTAGTTTCAGTTGATGAGCTTAAATTAACTCTAGCAACTGAACTAATGCTGGCTAGGGCTTCGCCACGAAATCCTAGCGTAATAATGCGTTCTAAATCATTGAGTGTTTGAATTTTACTGGTCGCATGCCGATCTAAAGCTAAAATTAAATCTTCTTTATGTATGCCGTAACCATCATCGCGGACACGAATGCGTTGGACCCCTCCTTTATCTATATCGATATCAATTTGTTGGCTGCCAGCATCCAGGCTATTTTCGATCAGTTCTTTTACAATTGATGCCGGTCGCTCTATCACTTCACCTGCAGCAATCTGATTGGCTAAGTGGGAGGTTAAACGTTGGATACGACCTGACATAATGAGTTTACTATTAAAAAGACCTTGATTCTAACAAATTTTTATTAAGAGCTGAACACGCTTTTTTTAATGGGAGAGGGCTGATCGGAAATAGGTGTTTTTTAATTGTAACCGTATTTAAAAAACGATAGTTAGGCATAAACTTTATACTTAATTAACTTTATATTATGGTTTTATTTCTAATAAAGGGGTTTTGTTGAAAATAAAAAAACGCTGTATGGTAAAAGAAAGGATAAATAAAGCAATTTCAGCAATAATTTTGCTGCTATATACATTGATTCCAAACCCATGAATAAATTTAATCAGACTATAAGCTATAAGACCTAAGAAACTCGCCAAGGCAGTATATTTTAATGCAGCGGGTAACCAATGATTTTTACTTTTAAAAGCAAGATGCTGATTCAAGTTAAAGTTAAAAGTGGCAGATAAAATACGTCCTAATAACACGGCTAGAAAAATATTTTTTTTAAGCCAATAAGTTAGAAAAAATAAAGCAAAATCAATCGCAGCTGAAATTAAGGAAATAGCGGCGAAACGAATAAAAACAAAATAAATTTTAATGGAATCGATTAAAGGGTTAAAATGAGAAGAACGATTATCGTCTAGGTAAACGGTTTTTATCGGAATTTCTTGAATATTGATTTGATGTTCTTCTGCAATCAATAACATTTCTAACTCAAATTCATAGCCCCGTGCATTCGAATTAAGTAAGGGGAATAACAAATTTCTCGGAATGACACGTAAACCGGTTTGTGTGTCCTGTAAGAGTGTTTTGCTAAATAGGCGTAAAATATATTTAGTGAGCTTATTACCGAATCGACTACGCCAGGGAATGGGTGTTTTGTTAAATGTACGTTTTCCTAAGTAGAGATGCGAAGGTTTTTGCATAAAAACCGATGAGAGATGCAAAATATCTTGAGGAAGATGTTGGCCGTCGGCATCTGCAGTGACAATACCTAATTCTTTAGGGTGGCTAGTGGCTAACCAATGCTGAAATCCTGTTTTAAGCGCCTGACCTTTGCCTTTATTTTTTGTATGACGGAGCAGTTCAATATTGAAGGTTTGTATTTTTGAAAAAATTTCTTGTTTATCGAGATCAGAACCATCATCTACCACAATAATTCGCTGTGTAGATTGGTTTTCTCGTAAGGATTTTATTAAAGCGACCAGATTTTCGTTAGGCTGGTAAGCAGGTATAAGAATGGTTGGATGAAAGTCCGTTAGCATAGCTTGAGTATAAGTAAAAGAGATAGTGGAGACTAGTCCTTAATAAGATTCACCTGAAGGACGGTTGCAAAGATTGGATATAAAGTCAATGACTCTTTAATAAAAAATTAGTTTTATTTAAATTAAGATTGAATAAGGCTAAGGTTTGCTCACCTAGAAAGGTATAGGCTTGAAAGACGATTTGTCGGTGCATATTCATTAAATTGATATGGCAAACAATATCCGGTTCAGGTAAAAAGGCTGAAGCACGTTCAGGCCATTCGATTAACCATAAAGCAGGCTGTTCAAATTCATCACAGAGCCCCATCTCGAATATTTCGTTGGCGGATTGTAAACGATAGAGATCCAAATGGTTAATTGAATAGCCTACCAGATCATATGTTTCTATTAAGGTGTAAGTGGGGCTTTTTACTAAGCCTCGATAGCCTAAATTTTTAATTAAAGCACGAACAAAGAATGTTTTTCCTATACCAAGTTCCCCATTTAAAAAAATGATTAATCTTGCATTCTTTGGGCAGCATTTTGCTAATTTTTTGGCTAATTGCTCCGTTTCTTTTTCACTTTTTAGTAAAATGGCTGACATAGAAGCTAAGAATTGAAATTTAATCCTTTATTCTTTTGTATTTGATTTTTTTCTTAGCTTGAGTTTCATCAATACCCAGGCGCTTGAGTCGATCAAATTCATATTCAGTAAAATTGCCTGTAAAACAATCGATGTGATCGTCTTGAAAAGCCAAGATGTGTGTTGCAATTCGATCTAAAAACCAGCGATCGTGAGAAATGACTAATGCACAACCAGGAAAACTTAATAAAGCTTCTTCTAATGCACGTAATGTTTCTACATCTAGATCATTGGTGGGCTCATCAAGCAATAAAACATTACCACCCGCACGCAATAATTTGGCTAAATGAACACGATTACGTTCGCCTCCGGATAGATTTTTTATTAATTTTTGTTGATCTGATCCTTTAAAATTAAAACGACCTACATAGGATCGGGAGGGCATTTGGAATTGGTTGATGGTCATAATATCCAGTCCTTCGGATATTTCTTGCCAGACTGTATTTTCCGGATTGAGTGAATCACGACTTTGATCAATGTATGCCAGTTGCACGGAAGTGCCAAGATGTATTTTTCCGTTATCCGGAAGTTCTTGTTGCATAATTAACTTAAATAAGGTTGATTTTCCAGCACCATTCGGACCAATAATTCCTACAATAGCTCCTTTGGGTACGATAAAGTTAAAATCATTGATTAATGTTCGTCCTTTAAAACCCTTAGTGAGATGGTCAAACTCTAATACCGAGTCCCCTAAGCGTTGCCCTGGAGGGATATAGAGTTCTTGGGTTTCGGCTCGTTTCTGAAATTCTTGCGAACTCAATTCTTCAAAACGTGCTAAGCGCGCTTTGCTTTTCGTCCGCCGTCCTTTCGGATTATTACGAACCCATTCTAATTCAGCTTTTAGACTTTTTTCATGAGCCGTTTGTTGTTTTCCTTCTTGAGCAAGACGTTTTTGTTTTTGCTCTAACCAAGAGGAATAATTGCCTTCATAAGGAATTCCATGCCCGCGATCGAGTTCCAAAATCCAACCAGCAACATTATCTAAGAAATAACGATCATGCGTAACAGCAATGACAGTGCCTGGATAATCATGTAAATAACGTTCTAACCAAGCCACACTTTCCGCATCTAAGTGGTTAGTGGGCTCATCGAGCAATAACATATCTGGATTTGATAATAGCAATCGACATAATGCGACTCGTCGTCTTTCTCCTCCAGAAAGCTGTGTGACTTGGGCATCCCAGGGAGGTAAACAGAGTGCATCGGCGGCTATATTTAATTTACGTTCTAATTCCCAACCTCCCTGAGCATCAATTTGTGTTTGTAGCTCTCCTTGTTCTTCAAAAAGCTGGTTCATGGCCGCTTCACTCATGGGTTCAGCAAATTTCATGCTGATTTCGTTAAACCGATCAATGAGTTTTTTAATATCAGCAATAGCATCCTCTACGTTACCCCGCACATCTTTCTGCGGGTCTAATTGGGGTTCTTGAGGTAAATATCCAATTTTGACGCCAGGTAATGCACGTGCTTCTCCAACGAAATCCCGATCCATTCCCGCTAAAATGCGGAGTAAGGTCGACTTTCCGGAACCATTAAGTCCTAAGACACCGATTTTTGCGCCAGGATAAAAGGAGAGCCAAATATCTTTGAGGATTTCTTTCTTAGGAGCAACGATTTTACTCACTGCTTGCATGGTGTAGATATATTGTTGTGACATACGCTCAAAATCAATAATGGATTATTAAAAAATAAAGGGGAATATTAACAATTTTAGTTAGAACTAGCTAGATTTTTTACTAAGCGAATGGTCATTAAACCTATTGCTTGATGGCTTTCATTTCTGCTAATCGCTATCCTCATGAAGAGATTTTATCGTAAACACGACGGTTTTGGCGCAATTACTAGTTTACTTTTTTAGGATGAGAAAATGCATGAGGAGCGTTTTATTTCCTACGGATATGCTGGAGATAAGTAGTAAAGTTTGCTAATAATTTTGTATTTTTAAAGAGGTTTTATTTTTTTAATCTGTTTAGAAAATTCTTGATGAGCAGCATTTAATAACCTTATGAATTTTTTTACTTAGCTCTAAATGGTCCAAATGATTTATTCATTTTCTTGCATTTTTTTATAATGCTACATAAAACATACAGCCAAAACTAGCTTTTGATTAGCGGTTAAAAAGAAAGTAATATATAAGGATTTTATTAAAGTTCTTATATTAAAAGGGATTAAATATGTCTTATTCATTACAAGAAACGCTTAGCGATTTTGATCCTGATTTATGGTCAGCCATGAGCAAAGAAGCTCAGCGTCAAGAAGATCACTTAGAATTAATCGCCTCGGAGAACTATACGAGTCCGCTGGTATTACAAGCCCAGGGTTCTATTTTAACTAATAAATATGCCGAAGGTTATCCAAATAAACGTTATTATGGAGGATGTGAATACGTTGATATCGTTGAGCAATTAGCGATCGATCGAGCGAAGCAATTATTTCAAGCGGATTATGCGAATGTGCAGACGCATTCGGGCTCGCAAGCGAATGCAGCGGCTTATATGGCTTTACTGGCGCCAGGCGATTCCTTACTCGGTATGAATTTAGCGCATGGTGGTCACCTAACGCATGGAGCCAAGGTGAGTTTTTCAGGAAAAATCTATCATGCTTATGCTTATGGTATTACCGCCGATACACAATTGATTGATTATGTAGAAGTTGAATCTTTGGCAAAAAAACACAGGCCAAAATTAATTATTGCAGGTTTTTCAGCTTACTCCAGAGTAGTCGACTGGCAACGTTTTAGGGATATTGCAGATGAAGTCGGTGCCTATTTTTTAGTGGATATGGCGCATGTGGCAGGATTAGTAGCCGCAGGTTTATATCCTTCTCCAGTCCCTATTGCCGATGTAGTGACAACAACAACACATAAAACCTTACGCGGGCCTAGAGGGGGGGTAATTTTAGCTCGAGCGAATCCAGCAATTGAAAAAAAATTAAATTCAGCCGTATTTCCCGGACAACAAGGTGGGCCATTGATGCATATTATTGCGGGTAAAGCTGTCGCTTTTAAAGAAGCGTTATTACCCAGTTTTAAACTTTATCAGCAACAAGTGATTACGAATGCAAAAGCAATGGCTCAGGTGATGTTACAAAGAGGGTATAAAATTGTTTCGGGTGGGACCGATAATCATCTTTTCTTGATTGATATGATCGAAAAGGGCATTACAGGTAAAGAAGCTGAGGAAACATTGGAAAAAGCTTATATCACTTTGAATAAAAATATGTTGCCCAATGATCCTCGTTCACCTTTTGTAACCAGTGGTTTACGGATAGGTACACCTGCGATAACGACCCGAGGGTTAAAAGAAAAAGAGGCAAAGGACGTGGCAAATTGGATTTGTGATGTCTTGGATAATCTGAAAGACCCTGCTTGTATTGAAAAGGTTAAGAAACAAGTCATAGCACTCTGTCGGCAATTTCCAGTATACTGCCCTTAAATTCTGAGTTCTTCTAGAGATACAATGATGTATTGTCCTTTTTGTAATGAAGCGGATACTAAAGTGATCGATTCTCGTTTAAGCAGTGATGGCCAACAGGTGCGGCGTCGTCGCGAGTGTCTACAATGCAATGAACGTTTTAGCAGTTTTGAATCAGCAGAATTAGGATTGCCTCGAGTGGTTAAGCGTGATAATACACGGAGTGCTTTTGATCAGGAAAAATTGAGAGCAGGTATGCTTAAGGCTCTAGAAAAGAGACCTATTTCCAGTGAGCAAGTGGAGGGGGTTATTGTACGTTTAATAAAAAAACTACGTTCATTGGGAGAACGTGAAATTTCTTCACGACAAATTGGCGAATGGGTCATGGAAGAGCTGTGTGATTTAGATCCGGTTGCTTATGTACGTTTTGCGTCGGTATATCGAAGCTTTCAAGATATCCATGCATTTAATCAGGCGATAGAACAATTAAAACAAGATATTTCTACTAATAAAAAACCAATCCATGACGCTGAAATCGAAGAAAAATAATTTTAAGGCAAAGCAACGCGCACGTCGTTTTGCTATGCAAGCCATTTATCAATGGCATTTAACACAGGAAAAATTTTCTGCTATTCAATCTAAGTTCTTGGCCCAAGAGGAAATGGTGAGTGTCGATACCGCTTATTTTCTTTTGTTAGTTCAAGGAGTGTTGAAGGACCAAGAAGCATTAGATAAGCATTTACAACAATTTCTAGATCGTCCACTGAGCGAATTAGGTTTAGTCGAATTGGCCATTTTGAGATTAGGTGTCTATGAATTGCATGAATGCTTGGAAGTTCCTTCTAAAGTTGTGTTAAATGAATCAATCGAATTAGCGAAAATGTTTGGTGCAACCGATAGCTATAAATATATTAATGGTATTTTACACCGAGTAGCGCAAAAAAATCGTTCTTTGGAATAGGCTCACAACCATGGGGTTATGACAGTGCCATTTAATGAATTTGATTTAATTCAACGTTTTTTTAACCAACCCACCCAGCAGCGTAGAGATGTTATTTTAGGCATAGGAGATGATGCTGCCATATTACAAATGCCATTTGATCAACAATTGGTAGTGAGTACTGACACCTTGGTGTCAGGCCGACATTTTCCTGTAAATACAACACCTGCTGATATTGGATATAAAGCATTAGCCGTTAATTTGAGTGATTTGGCTGCGATGGGTGCAGAGCCAGCATGGGTAATGTTAGCACTGACCTTACCTGACGCTAATACAGATTGGTTGAAAGAATTTACCGATGGTTTTTTTCCCTTGATGCAGGATTTTCATTTGCAATTGGTAGGCGGGGATCTAACACAAGGACCTTTAACTATTACTTTTCAAGCCCTGGGATTTGTTCCTCCAGGTAAAGCGTTAAGCCGTGTGGGTGCTCAACGAGGCGATCGTATTTATGTAACAGGAAGCTTAGGGGATGCTGGTTTAGCTTTAGAATCCATTAATTCTAACAATTGTTTTGGATTAACAGAATCTCAAATTTTTTCGGTCATGCAACGTTTAAATCGACCTCACCCTCGGGTTGAATTGGGCCGTGCATTACGTGATATTGCAAGTAGCGCTATTGATGTTTCAGATGGTCTTGCAGCTGATTTGGATCATATCTTATCGGCTAATCAAGTGGGTGCGATACTCCAGTTAGAAAAGCTTCCTCTATCAGAGGTTCTGAAAGCTTTGCCCATTGAAAAAGCATGGCAATTGGCCTTAAGCTCAGGTGATGATTATGAGTTATGCTTTACTGTGCCGGAATCGCGTGAAAGAGCCTTGCAACAGCACTTAATGATGCAGGATGTTCCCTTTGCTTGTATTGGAAGTATTAAAAAAGAACCTGGATTACTACTTCTTGATAACAAGGGGGCGACTTTTACTATGGATAACTTAGGTTATCAGCATTTTGTTTGAAAAATTATTAGATCATCTGTTTGTAGCTTCCCTTCTATGTATATAATTCTTTTTCATTCTTTGAATAGGATGATAATAAAATGGAATCAAAATACCATCAGGGTATAAAAGCGAGACTATTAGGAATATGTCGCGTGCTCTATGCTCACAATCAAGGTAACTATTACTTATGAGAGAAATTATGCAAAAGGATCTAGTCCGTAAGGTATTTAGTCATCCTATTTATTTAATCGCTTTTGGTTTTGGTGCTGGATTATCTCCCATTGCGCCTGGGACTTGTGGGACATTGGTTGCTATTCCCTTTTATTATTTAATTCAGTCTTTGTCCTTAGTTAATTACGGACTGATTTTATTATTGGCTATAGTAATGGGTATCTGGATTTGTGATGTAACAGAACGGGGAATTGGTATTCATGATTATTCTGGGATCGTTTGGGACGAAATATGTGGATTTGGATTGACAATGTTTGCCGCTCCTAAAGGTTGGCTATGGATAGTGATTGGTTTTGTCTTATTTCGGTTATTTGATATTGTAAAACCTTGGCCTATTGCCTGGATAGATCGAAAAATGCCCGGTGGGTTAGGTGTTATGATAGATGATTTAATGGCTGGGATATATGCATGGATAGTTTTGCAATTTTTTTATCGTCTCTATTAATTTGAATTAATTTAGTATTTGATCTATAGTATAATCAGAAATTTTACTCTCAATAGAGCCCTCCACTCTTATTACCAAGGAAATAAAAATTGATTATTTCATCTGCTTCAGACTATCGTGAGGCTGCACGACGTAGATTACCACGATTTTTATTTGATTATATTGATGGCGGATCTTACGCGGAACATACGCTTAAAACCAATATTACCGATCTTCAATCTGTCGCTTTACATCAACGTATATTAAAAGATGTTAAAGATTTAACCCTTAAAACAGAATTGTTTGGCCAAACATTGGGTATGCCTATTATTTTATCTCCAGTAGGCATAACAGGGATGTATCGTAAACGTGGAGAGGTTCAAGCAGCGAAAGCAGCTGAAGCAAAAAAAATTCCTTTTACCTTATCTACTGTTTCAGTTTGTTCAATCGAAGAAGTGGTTTCGCAAACTAAACAACCTATTTGGTTTCAATTGTATGTATTAAAAGATCGTGGTTTTATGAAAAATGTGCTTGAAAGAGCGCAAGCGGCGGGTGTGAAAAATCTTGTTTTTACTGTCGATATGCCAACACCCGGTGCTCGCTATCGTGATGCACACTCAGGTATGGCGGGCCCTTTTGCAGCGACAAGAAGAATTTTGCAAGCGATGACAAGGCCCGCTTGGGCTTTGGATGTAGGAATTTTGGGACGTCCACATGAATTGGGTAATATTTCAAAATATTTAGGTAAGTCTACTTCTTTAGAAGCTTATACAGGTTGGCTCGAAAAAAATTTTGATCCCTCGATAAGTTGGGGCGATCTTCAATGGGTTCGTGATTTTTGGAAGGGGTCATTGATAATTAAAGGAATCCTTTGTCCAGAAGATGCAAAGGATGCAGTTAAATTTGGAGCCGATGGAATAGTCGTTTCTAACCATGGTGGACGACAACTGGATGGTGTTTTGTCCACAACTAAAGCCCTACCACCCATTGCAGATGCCGTTTCTCAAGATCTGACAGTTTTGGTGGACTCTGGGATACGTTCAGGATTAGATGTTGTTCGGATGATCTCCCTCGGTGCGAAAGCTGTTTTATTAGGTCGATTGACGGTTTACGCCTTAGCTGTAGGAGGTCAAAAGGGTGTAGAAAACATGTTGGATATTCTTAATAAAGAAATGCGGGTCGCCATGACTCTAACCGGTGTAACTGAAGTTTCACAGATTAGGAAATCTTTTTTAAATGTAGATTGACAACCTGCCTAGAAAAAGAATCTTTTTTACAATTAAAATAGAATGAATGAAATTAGAAAATTCGAATCCTTTATCACTATTCTCGATGATAAGGATGATTATTTAATAAACTCCAAGCACGATATATTTGTTCTGCTACGACAATTCTAACGAGCGCATGGGGAAGGGTTAAGGGTGAAAGAGACCAAATACGTTCCGCTTTCTCTATGCAAGCCTCACCCAAACCGTCAGGTCCGCCGATGAGTAAACTAACATCTTGCCTTTCTAATTGCCATTGTTGTAAATTTTTTGCGAGTTGTTGTGTATTCAACATTTGACCTTGAATATCTAAAGCAATGATACGGGATCGCTTTGGTATAGCGGCTAAGATCTTTTTTTCTTCTTCGACAATATGTTTAGAAATTTCTGAATTTTTACTACGTTTACTAAGTGGTATCGTTATTAGATTCAGTTTACACTCCGTAGGTAAGCGCTTTTGATAATTTTGAAAGCCTGTTTCCGCCCATTGTGTGCACTTGCTTCCTACAGCAATTAAATGAATAACCATTTTTTTATGGTTGGCTCCATAACTTTTCAAGGTTATAAAACTCGCGTTCTTGAGGTATCATAATATGAATAATCGCATCGACTAGATCGATCAATATCCATTCGCCTTCTTTCTCACCTTCAATCCCATAGATAGTCATCCCTTTGGTTTTGGCAGCAGCGAGTAGATATTGTGCCAGTGTTTTAACGTGTCGATTTGAATTTCCTGTGCAAATGATCATTAAATCGGTAATGTCGGTAAGCTTGCTGACATCGAGAACCGTAATATTTTTTGCTTTGTGATCTTCTAATAAAGCTATTAGGTCTGCTTGTAGTTCTTTATTCAAAGGTTTCGTCATAAATACAACTTTTGTTCCAAAATATAATCAAGGACGGTAGGAGGTAATGATCCAACCGGAGGATTACCACTCGCAATCGCTTTACGTATGAAAGTAGCTGAGATGGGTAAAGCTTTTACATGAGTCATATATAAAAATCCAGAAGATTGTTGTGATAATAAAGCAGAATCCTGGATTTGATATTTCTCAACAAAAGTATGAATTTCCTTAGAGTAAGTTTTTGTCTGATCGGGTCTCGGCACAATTAGTAAATGTGCGTAATTAATGAGTGATTTCCATTGGTGCCAATGATCTAAGTTTGCTAAATTATCAGCGCCTAAAATGAGTCCTAAAGGCATATTACCCCATTCAAGATGTAAAGAAGCTAAGGTTTCTATCATATAGGAAGGAGATGTTCTGTGTAATTCTCGTTCATCAATTGAAAAATATGGAAAAGGCTGCAAAGCAAGCTTCAACATAGCAAGCCGCTGTTGCTCAGTGGCTATTATTTTTTTATCAATCACAGGATTTTTACAGGGTAAGAAACGGACCTCTTGTAAATGGAGTTGTTGATAGACCGACTGTGCAATATATAAATGTCCGTAATGTATGGGATCGAAACTACCTCCTAAAATCCCTATCATACGGTGTCTCTTCGTACTTGACTGGCTTCTGCAATTTCGAGACTGAGCGTTTGTAAAGCACTCCAAACATTACCCACACCTATCCCTTTTATAAGCTGGTCAGTGTAGCGTGCAAGACCTAGTAATTGATACCAATGGCTAAGGGTATGACGTGTTAAGGCTTGTTGAAGTAATATCCTTCGTTTTTCCCATATTTGCTGCTCTTTAAAAAGTGATATTAATTTTTGACCTTGGCTAAGTTTGAATGCAAAAGAAGCCAATACTCGACATTCGCGGCTTAACGCCCATAAAATTAATAAGGGTTCTACTCCTTCTTCTTTTAGATAGGCTAAGATGCGTAGGCAACG